>CAUJEL010000053.1 GCA_963169875.1 Candidatus Zhuqueibacterota bacterium | reverse complement strand
TGCACAGGCGCCTGGGCCGCCAACGCTTTTAGCGTATCGATGGCGGCAATGGGCGCTCCGGTCGCCAGAGACAATCCTTTGGCCATAGCCAGGCCGATGCGCAGTCCGGTGAACGAGCCGGGACCGATGGAGACAGCAATGCCCTTCAGATCTCCGGCTGTGTATCCCGCATCTTTCAAAAGCGTCTGAATGGCGCCGGCCAGCAGACGGCCATGCGCATTTTTGATGGCTGCGCGGTATTCAATGATCAGACGGTCATCGTCTGTCAATGCGACCCCGCAAACTGTCGTTGCGGTTTCAATGCCCAGTAGCAGCACGCTGGTAGACCTCGATTATTCTGATATCCGCATCCACGATGGATTGCAGAGGATGAGACTTATCCCACTGCTTTATTTTATCTTTAACGGCGAACCCATGCGCAAGCGCAAATCTGATATGACCGGGCGGCAGCCAGGCTGCGATGAGTTCAGGCCATTCGATCAGGCAGACGCCTTCGCCATACAGGTATTCTGTAACGCCCAGGTCATGAAGGTCACCCGGGCTTCCCATGCGGTAAAAATCAAAATGATAGACCGGCAGTCTGCCGCGATATTCATTTATCAAGGTGAACGTGGGACTGCTGACCACCTCTGTCACACCCAGCCCCTGACAGATGCCCTGGATGAGCGTGGTCTTGCCGCTGCCGAGATCGCCCGTGAATGTGAGCACGGCCCCGGGCTGCAGATCACCAGCCAGCGAGCGTCCATAATGAGCTGTTTCCACGGCGCCATGGGATATAAAGCGATCGATGAGTTCAAAGTTATCTGGATGCACAGGAGCCCTGGTTTTATTTCGGCTGCAGCGTCACCACCGGCAAAACCATCTCCTCCATCGAGATGCCGCCGTGCTGAAAGCTGTCCGCATAATAGTTCAAATAGTAGTGATAGTTGGTCGGATAAACAAAATAAAAATCTTCCTTGGCGATGAGATAGTTGGTGTTGACACCGCGCGCCGGAAGTTTGTACTGGCGTGGATCCTTGATGATCAGGGCATTTTTAGTTTCGGCTTTGATGTTGCGGCCAAACTTGTAGCGCAGACTGGTAGAGGTCTCGCGGTCTCCAATGACCTTGGCGCCGCGCAGTCCGCGGATGCTGCCATGATCCGAGGTGATGACAATGGTGTTGCCCGCGTTGGCCAGCTGCTGCAAGGCCTGGAACATGTGTGAATGTTCAAACCACGATTTTGTCAAGGAGCGGAAAGCCGATTCATTGGGAATCATCTCCTTGATCAGATCTGACGAGCTGCGCGTGTGCGCCAGAATGTCGACAAAATTGAGGACGATGGCCGAGAGCGGCAGATCTCCGAATTCCTGGATTTTTCGCGCGATGGAACGATGCTCCTGCATATCGAGAATTTTTGCGTATTTGGGTGCCGGTTTTAAATCCAGTTTCATCCGCCGCAGTTGATCCTCCAGCATCTGACTTTCGAAGCGATTGCAGCTGACATCGTCATGCTCATCGCCGTGCTGCCAGAGTTCCGGCAGCTGTGCCTCGATCTCACTGGGGTACAGGCCGCTGAAGATGGCATTGCGGGAATAGGGTGTAGCCGTCGGCAATATGGAATAGTAATATTCGCGGGTGATGTTAAAAAATTCGCGCAGCAGCGGTTCCATCACCAGCCACTGATCAAGGCGCAGATTGTCGATGATCATCAGCAGCGTTTTTTCGCCCTGACGGACGTGCGGGATCACAAACTGCGGCACGATATCGACTGAAAGGGGGGGGCGTTCGCCGCCGGCCAGCCAATTCACATAATTGCGCTCGATGAAGCGCCCGAATTCGGTGTTGCATTCGCGCTTTTGATCGTAAAGTATCTGTTTCAATCCGAGTTCATTGTGTTGATCCAATTCGATATCATACTCGGATAATCTGCAATGGATATCGATCCAGTCCTGCCATTGCACCGGACCCATGAGGCGCATGGCAATTTCTTTGAATTCGGAGGTGTAATCGCGGGAAATGCGCTGTCCGGCGATTTTGCGCTTTTCGAGCATTTTTTTACACACCAGCAAAATCTGGCTGGGATTGACGGGCTTGGTCAGGTAGTCGTCGATTTTGCCGCCGATGGCTTCTTCCATCAGCGTCTCTTCTTCATTCTTGGTGACCATGACAATTGGCAAACCCGGCTCTATGCTCTTGAATTCATTCAGCGCCGTGAGGCCGTCCATGCCATTGAGCATTTCATCGAGCAGGACGAGATCGAAATTTTTTTCGCGGATCAACGCCAATGCATCTTCCGCATTGGTGACCGTAGTTACGGCGTATCCTTTTTCTTCAAGGAATAGCACATGCGGCCGTAACAGATCGATCTCATCATCGACCCACATGATTTGCCCTTTGTCTTCAGCCACAAGTCCTCCTGATCATTATTCATAACTTGAAAAGTAATCATTTTTTCCTATTCTGTCAATCTTTTTGTTGGTTTTTCCGGGACGGTAAATATTTTTAGTTGCTAAAAAAAGTTTTAATTATTAAGTTATACGCTATATCAGCATGATTAGCTCCTGATCGTTCCCAAAAATGATTTTTATTACGAGGTACATTTTGTTGCAGCAATTGATCCATAAAGGTGTTATCGTCCCGGCCCCCCCCGAATACCAGCATCTGTCCATCACCTGCCGTGGCATGACCATTCAACTGACCGCCAGGCAGGAGGAAATGGCCATTGCCTGGGTGAAAAAACTGGGTACTGAATATGTCGACGATGCTGTATTTGTCCGCAATTTCATGACCGATTTCAGCGCCGCGCTCGGCATTGAGCCCGTCCTGAAAGTTGAAGAAGTTGATTTGCAGGCCGTGATCGATGTCGTCGCTGCGGAACGCATGCGCAAGGAGGCGATGAGCAAGGAAGACCGCAAAGCCCTGGCTGCGCAACGGAAACAGGAGCGGGATAAACTCAAAGAAGAATATGGCCATGCCATCGCCGATGGTGAGCGCATCGAACTGGCCAATTATCTGGTGGAACCCTCCGGCATTTTCATGGGACGCGGCAAGCATCCGCTGCGCGGCCGTTGGAAAGAAGGCGCCGGCAAAGTGGATATCACGCTCAATCTCAGTCCGGACGCGCTGCATCCCGAAGGCGATTGGGCGGACATTGTCTGGCAGCCGGAAAGCCTGTGGGTGGCCAAGTGGCCGGATAAATTGACCGGTAAAATTAAATATATCTGGCTGCACGACACCGCGCCCATCAAACAGGCGCGCGAGGCGCAGAAATTCGACAAGGCCATCGAACTGGCTGAGCGGATCGATAAAGTCCGTCAATATATACGCGAAGAACTGATCTCGGAGAACTTGAAGCGGCGCAAAATCGCCACGGCCTGTTTTCTCATCGATGCCCTGTGTCTGCGCGTGGGCGATGAAAAAGATCCCGATGAAGCCGATACGGTTGGCGCGACCACACTACGGCCGGAGCATGTCAAAATGCTGCCGGATGGCACCGCGGAATTCCGTTTTCTCGGCAAGGACTCGGTGCTGTGGAATAAAAAAATCAAACTGGATCCTCAGGTCCGCGACAATCTGGAATGGTTGTCGCGTGAAGCCAGGCCTTCAAATAATGGCGGCCGGCGTAAACACCCGGCGTACAACAAACCTCAGCTGTTTCCGGATATTTCCAGCCGCAATGTCAATGAGTTTCTCTCCGAAATATTGCCCGGTCTCACCGCCAAGGTTTTTCGTACCTTTCATGCGTCGACCGTCGTGCGCAACAGTTTGCAGAGTTCGGGGGTGCTTTCCGAGGATCCCGAGTACCGCAAATGGGAAGCCGCGGTCAAAGCCAACGTCGAAGCCGCCATCCTCTGCAACCATACCAAAAAAGCCCCGGTCAATTGGACGCAGCGCAAGGAGAATTTCCGCCAGCGCGAGCAGAAACTGCAGCAGGAATTGACCGCCATTTCTGCGAAAATAAAAATCGAATCCGCAAAACTGCCATTGTTGCGCCAGCAGATGAAAACGCGAAAGGACGAGACCGCCAAGGCGGATCAGCGCAAACGTGTTCATAACGCGTTTCAACGAAAGATCGATGCGCTCTCCCTGGCGATAGGCAGGCTCAAGGAGAAAGAAGAGAAGAAGCGCGTGGCCCTTGGCAAGCTGAAAACGCAAATTGCCATCGCCTCCAAGAACCGCACCTGGAATCTCGGCACCAGCCAGAAATCGTACATCGATCCCCGGGTTTTTTACCAGTGGGGATGTGACGTCGAATACGATGTGCTGGAGAAATATTATTCGACCACCCTGCGGCGCAAGTTTCAATGGGTGCGCGGCGAAGAAGACGCTGCGGATAAGGATTGATGGGGCCTTGCGAAGATTGGCGGGTGCGGCTTTCTGAGCTCCCTGCTCGGATGTCATCCTGTAAGACCTTGTACCGTCCGCGGCACAATCTGCCCTGTTTGCAGCCACTGTCGCGGGACCTGAAAGATGCTTGCAAGCATGACATGAAGAGGACAAATGATAAAAATGTCATCCTGTAAGGACCTTGTACCGTCCGCGGCACAATCTGCCCTCTTTGCAACCACTGCCGCGGGACCTGAAAAATACTTGCAGCTTGATATAAAGGAACACTATGAACAGAGGCGTCCTCTATGCGCTGGTGGCCTATGTAATGTGGGGACTGTTCCCCATCTACTGGAAATGGCTGCACGCGGTGCCAGCGCTGGAAATCCTCAGCCATCGCATGGCATGGTCCATGGTGTTTGTTTTTCTGCTGCTGATCTGGAAGAAAAAGAACATCTGGCCGGCCTTGCGCCAACAGCCCCGGCGTATGTCCGTCTTTCTGCTAACTGCTTCACTGCTCTCCGTGAACTGGGGCCTCTATATCTGGGCCGTCAACTCGCAGCGCGTCGTGGACGCCAGTCTGGGCTATTTCATCAATCCCCTCGTCAATGTCGTTTTGGGGGTTTTTATTTTCAAGGAACATTTGCGGCCCGGCCATTGGCTGGCCGTCGGTCTGGCAGCAGCGGGCGTTCTATATCTCGCTTTGCAGCAGGCGGGTCTGCCCTGGATCGCCCTGGTGCTGGCGGTCTCTTTTTCTCTCTATGGACTGCTGCGCAAGATGGCACCCCTCAACAGCCTCGAAGGACTCGCGGTTGAGACGGCTTTGCTGCTGCCCTTTGCTCTGCTTTTCCTCATCTCGCTGGAGCTCAACGGCGCCGGGGCCTTTGCACATGCAGCGCCGCCAGCCACCCTGCTGCTCGCGCTGGCAGGCCCGGTCACCGCGTTGCCTTTGCTCTTTTTTGCGGCCGGCGCCCGCAGAATACCCTTCAGTCAAATCGGTTTTCTCCAGTATATCGCACCGACGCTGCAGTTTCTCATCGGCGTGCTGCTTTTTCACGAGCCCCTGTCAGCCACGCGCTTGGCCGGATTTTCCCTGGTGTGGTTGGCCTTGCTTATTTATGGCAGCGTTGAATGGGGACGCAGCAGACGGGTTGTGATCGAAGCGCCCCTGGAATGATTGCTGCAAGCCATCATGCCGGCTTACGAGGTCACCGGCCCCTGTTCAATCAACGAGAGGTTTTTCAAAATCCATCCAAAATCCGCCAATCCATCTCCGCGCCGATATAGTCCGCTAATTTTTTTCCCATCTCACGGTGATGGCGCACGCGCGGATGCTTGCCCCAGCCCGTGAATGGGAAAAAGCAGATGCCCAGATTCGCGTCATTGTCCACTCTTTTCAGTTCGGCCACAGCTTGTTCGACATATCCCGGCCAGGGAGAACCCGCTCTGGTGGCGTCCATGCTCCCCAGCGCGCAGATGATAAAAGCATCGGGATGATGAGAACGCATCCTGCGCACATAGCTGGCATACGCCTGTATGATGTCAGCCGGCGAGGGTACGGGATCCAGTTTTGTATAAAGCCAGCTGTCATTCTGCAGCAAATTGATCACCACCACATCGGGCGTGAATTGGTCATAGTCATAGCGGCTATTGGGATCATCCGGATCGAGGCGAAAATAGTAGTCTGGCATGATCATGTCGAACCAGCTGATCATGATGCCGATGCCGCTTTTGGCAATGCACATGTACTCTGCTTCCAGGTGCCGGGCGGCAACAGCGCCATAAGCGAGGAAATTATTCTCCTCGGCAAAATTCGCATCACTGCTGTCATCAGCAGCCTCATTGCCCATGCCGCAGGTGATGGAGTCGCCATAAAATAGAATCTTATGCACTGGTTTGGGCGGCGGCGGCAGGAGTACGCCGTCGTCTGGTAGTTCGATGCCCAGAAAAGAGGTGGAACCAGTAGAGGCTTCGGTGCGCCGGAAGATGAGCAGACTGTGGCTGGTGTCTTTTAATGCTGATGAAATCAAATAACTGTGCCGGCCTGGAAGACAGTCAAGGACAATGGGGTGCGCAAAATCACCATCCAGAAAAACATTATAATACGATTCGCCACGGGCATCATCCAGAATGATGGCGATGGAAGTACCGCTGAAAACCGCCTTGATGGAGCTACCCGGCCAATACAGCAGCGGTTTTTCGGGATCAGCGAAATTGATGCGGCCGCTGTACTGCAAATGGGGGTCATGCGCTGGCATGATGACAGCATGGGCTGAGCACCACATTCCCGATAGCATAAACGCGGCGACAGCATGTAAAAGGGCTTTTCGCAGACGCATGGGCTTATCATTCCTTTCATGGTAAATGACAAAACCGCCACGATTGTGACGGTTCATGTTCCGCCCGGGCAGAGGGAAGGGCGGAGTCGCTGTGCTGAATATCGAGTGCCAGGGCATTCGCCATGCTCCGGCACTTGGACAGATATGTTCCGAAGGGGACGGCTGCTCATCGCCGCAATTCGACTCAGCCTGTCTTATCAGGGCTATTCCAGATAGGTATATCCGAACAATCCGGAACGGTAATTGGAGAGAAATTCCTTTCCTTCTTCCACGGTGATGATCCCCGCCTTGACCGAGGTGGTTGCCCAGGTCTCGACCGTGCGCACCATCTTTTTCGAGTTATACTGCACATAATCGAGCACTTCGGCGATGGTTTCGCCGTCGATCACCTGGTCGATCTTATAGCCATTCTCATCCACAGTAACGTGGACCGCGTTAGTATCGCCAAAGAGATTATGCAAGTCGCCCAGGATCTCCTGGTAGGCGCCGACCAGAAACACGCCGAGGTAGTAGCGTTCTTTGCCTTTGAGCGCGTGCAGGGGGATGTGATAGGAAGGATTGCTGGTGGCGATAAAGTTATCCAATTTGCCGTCCGAATCACAGGTCATGTCCTGGATGGTAGCGAACCGCGTCGGTTTTTCATTGAGCCGGTGAATGGGCATAATGGGGAATATCTGGTCAATGGCCCAGGCATCGGGCAGCGACTGGAACAGCGAGAAATTGGCGAAATACTTGTCCGAGAGCATCTTGGAGATCTGCCGCAGTTCTTCGGGGACGTGGCGCGTTGCACTGGCGATCTGGTAGACCTCGCGGGCGATGGACCAGAAAAGGCGTTCGATCTGGGCGCGGGTTTTCAGATCGATCAGACCGAGATTGAAGCGGTCCAGCGCTTCCTCGCGGATCTGCTGGGCGTCATGCCAGGTCTCCAGCATGCGCGGCTGACTCATCGTGTCCCATAATTGATAAAGTTCCTTGACCAATTCGTGCGCGTCTTCAGGGATGAGTTCTTCCGGATCCCAGGACGGCAGCGTGGTGGTTTCCAGGACTTCAAAGATGAGTACCGAATGATGCGCGGTCAGGGACCGGCCGGACTCGGTGATGATGTTAGGGTGGGGGATGTTGTTTTTGTTGCTGGCTTCGACAAAGGTGCTGATGGAGTCGTTGACATACTCTTGTATCGAATAGTTGACGCTGGCTTCGCTGTTGGAAGAACCGGTGCCGTCATAGTCCACGCCAAGGCCGCCGCCGATGTCGACGAATTCGACGTGGAATCCCATGAGGCGCAGCTGCACGTAGAATTGCGAAGCCTCGGTGAGCGCCATTTTGATGCGGCGGATTTTGGTGACCTGGCTGCCGATGTGGAAGTGGATGAGTTTGAGACAGTCCTGCATGCGGATCTTTTCCAGGTAATCCAGCGCTTCGAGGAGTTCACTGGAAGTGAGGCCGAATTTGCTGATGTCGCCGCCGGATTCCTCCCACTTGCCGCTGCCGGAACTGGTCAGTTTGATGCGGATGCCGACGTTGGGTTTGAGCTTGAGGCGGTTGGCGATGGAGATTACCAGTTTCAGTTCGTTGAGCTTTTCCACCACCAGAAAGATACGCTTGCCCATCTTTTGTGCCAGCAGGGCCAGCTCGATATATTTCTCATCCTTGTAGCCGTTGCAGATGATCAGCGATTCCGGATCGGTATTGATGGCGATGACCGCGTGCAGTTCCGGTTTGGAGCCCGCTTCCAGTCCGATGTTGAATTTCTTGCCGTGGCCGACGATCTCTTCCACCACCGGCCGCATCTGGTTGACCTTGATGGGGTAGATGATGTGGCTCTGGCCCTGGTAATTGTATTCTTCGGCCGCGGTCTTGAAACATTCGGAGACGTTGAGGATGCGGTCGTCGAGGATGTCGGGGAAACGGACGAGGACGGGTGCGGAGACATCGGTGAGGATGAGCTCATCGATGAGATCCTTGAGATCGACCGACGCGCCGTTGCGCCGCGGCGTGATGCAGACATTGCCTTTTTCATTGATCTTGAAATAATTGACACCCCAGCCGATGATGTTGTACAATTCAGCCGAGTCTTCAATGCGCCATTTTCTCATTGTAAATGAATGCCTTCAGGTTAGTGAACCAACAAGTAACAAATAGATTTATGGTCGAGTGGCAGGAGCGGGCATTCGCTCAAGTAGTAATACCTTTTGCGGGGGATAATTTACTCTGTTTCAAGAAAAATGTCAAGGTAAATGATTTATAAATGAGCTGATGTGCGGAGATCCATTTTAGCCGGCCAAGCCCAGCCGGTCCGCATTCTCCGGCAGCGGGCGCAGCCTGGCCAATAGAAGGACTTGGTGCAGGGAATGGAACACCCGGCCTGTGAAGGATGGCACAGGCAATGACTGCCAACCTGTAGCATTCACAGGGGTTATAAATAGTGGCTGATACCATGTATTTCATGATGATGTCCTCCCCAGCAGACATCACCACTTTTTCTGTACGCAAGTCCGATGGGGTGCACTATTTTGATCGGGGGGGTAGTGAGAAACACAAAGGCCAGGCAGAAATGAATCTGACTGGCCTTATTGCTGAATTTATGTGGTAGCGGCGCAGGGACTCGAACCCCGGACCTATGGATTATGATTCCACTGCTCTACCGGCTGAGCTACACCGCCAATAAATCAAGTCGTATAATATACAAAAAATCCAGCCGTTTCGCAAGAAAATTTCTTGCGTATTTATTCCAAATCAATGCCGAGGTATTGGCGCAAGGGGATCAATGCGATCTCGGACCAGCTCTCCACCGAGGCTTCTTCGTTTTCACAAATTTCCGAAAGTTGGGAAACAGACATGAATCCACCCCAGGATATTTCACCGTCGCGCGGCCTTATTTTGCGGTCTTGAGTGAATATTACATACAATAAACCAAAGTGCACCTGGCCCACTTCCGTCAGGTCATCATTGATATAACCGAGGATCTGCGGGGTATCATAGGTGTTGATGTGAATCTCCTCGCTCAGCTCGCGCACCAGACTGGCGCGAATGGGATCCTCTTTTTCGACATCGATCTTGTCGATATGTCCGCCAATGCCCCATGACCACTTGCCCTGCAAGCGCTTCTCTTTGTAATCTTTGTCTTTGGAAGCGCGCTGATAGGCGTAGATTTCCAGCGTCGGTTTGTGCACGATGACCGCGTAGGCGATGGGTTGCTTGTACTGCGGCATCGTCTCCACTTTATCGCGCAGATCGTAAAAATAGTTCTCCTGAATGATGGATTCGTAATCGATCTCCTCCGCAGGAGAGTAACCCTGAAAGTAGCCATCGCTGAACAGGGTGGAGCGGTCAATAACCATGATTTTACGATCGGACACGATATAACCTTTCATTAATAGGATGTTCGTTATGCGGCACACCGTCGCGGCAACTTCCTGTTTGCCACTTTTTGACATTCATCCCGCGGAACCCGAAAGATGCTTACAGCAGGACAGCAAGGAGTAAAGTTAAAAAAATGTCATCCTGGTAAGGACCTTTTAACATCTGCGGCAGGTACCTGCACCGCTTCTGCCTGCGCTACAGACAGCCATTCCCTCTACAGGCCTAAAAGATGCTTACAGCATGACAGCAAGGAGTAAAGTTAAAAAATGTCATCCTGGCAACGACCTTTTAGCATCTTCGGCAGGGACCTGCGCCGCTTCTGCCTGCGCTACAGCCAGCCATTTCCCACCGCGGGGCCTAAAAGATGCTTACAGCAGGACAGCCAGGGGAAAAGTTAAAAAATGTCATCCTGGCAAGGACCTTTTAGCATCTGCGGCAGGAACCTGCGCCGTTTCTGTAAGGACCTTATAGCTATGCGGCGAGAACCAGCGCTTGCCAGGTATGCGCCATAGGCATACAATACTGCTTAAATCTTGACCTTTTTAAGCAACTCATCCCGCAGCCCTTCATACCCCGGTTTGCCCAGCAGCGCAAACATGTAGTTCTTGTAATCCTCGACGCCGGGCTGGTCGAACGGATTGATCCCCAACAACAAACCGCTCACTGCCACGGCGTACTCGAAGAAATAAACCAACTGACCGAGATGATAAGCCGTACGGCGCGGCAAATGCAGCGTCATGCTCGGCACACCACCGCCCTGATGCGCCAATGCCGTGCCCTGATAAGCAATCCGGTTCACTTCCGCCAGGTCTTTTTTGGCGAGAAAATTCATGCCATCCGCATCATCCGCCAGTTGGGGGATCATGCAGGTATGCTCGGACGCATCGATCACCAGAAAGGTTTCAAACAGCATGCGCAATCCATCCTGAATATACTGCCCCATGGAATGCAAATCGGTGCTCAGCGACACCGAGGCGGGAAAGAGGCCTTTCTTGTCTTTGCCTTCGCTCTCGCCATAGAGTTGCTTCCACCACTCGGCAAAAAAAGTCAGATAGGGCTCCCAGACGCTGAGCAGCTCGATCTGTTTGCCGCTCTGGTGCATTTGATAGCGGCAGGCAGCGTATTTCAGCACGGTATTGGCCTCGATTGTATCGTTCCGGGCGCAAAAGTAAGCCATGTCACCGGCGCCACGCAACAGTTCCACGATATCGATGCCCGCAACCGCAAGCGGCAGCAATCCGACCGGTGTCAGGACTGAAAAGCGACCGCCAACGTTGGCGGGCAAGTCAAAGGTGCGAAAATATTTGTTGTTCGCCAGTTGACGCAGCTTGCCTTCCGCCGGATCGGTGGTGGCGATGATGCGATTGGTCATCTCAGGTGGCGAGACCCGTTTTGCGAGATGCTCCAGCAGCAATCGAAACGCGATGCCGGGTTCCGTGGTCCCGCCTGATTTGGAGATCACATTGATATAATAGTTCTTGTCATTGAGATAGCGCAGCAATTCCACGGTGTAATCGGCCGAAAGATGATGACCGATGAAGAGAATCTCAGTCTGTTTGTCAGGTCCCGGAAACCGCGGTGCCAGCGCTTCCTGAATGGCGCGCGCGCCCAGGTAGCTGCCACCGATGCCCACCACCACAAGGCAATCAGCGCGACGGATTTCCGCAGCAACCGCTAAAATCTGCTGCGTTTCCGCATGATGATCCCGCAGGGGCAGATCCAGCCAACCCAGAAATTTATTGCCCGGGCAGGTGCCATTTCTCAGCTCCCCTACAATGCGTGTTATGGCATCCTGATGCGCCAGGATATCGGATTCCGCTATAAAGGATTCGAGGATGTTCGTATCCAGTTTCAGCATAGTTTACCTCGCCTCTCAGCGCCATAGCCGGGTCAGGATGATGCCGAGCAGGAGCCAGAGCGGAATCGAGACCAGCAGCGCCCAGTTCAACCCTCGCAATAAGGGAAGGGCCTTGATGTGCTCTTTACGCTCCAGACCGCGTTCGATGCGAAGTTTGAGTTCGTCCAGATTGACCGGTTTTACCAGATAATCATAGGCGCCGGTGCGCATGGCCGAAATAGCGGAATCAAGCGAAGGGTATCCCGTCAGAAATATCACCATGACACTCTTGTCGAATTCCTGGATTTTTTGCAGCAGCTCCATGCCATCCATTTCAGGCATTTTGACGTCCGTGATGACAAAGTCAAGATTCTGCTGCTGGAAGACCTGCAAGGCCTCCAAGCCGTTTTTGGCTATATACGTGCGGTGTCCCCATTTATTGAGTACATCGGGCAGGGTCTCGAGAATATCCTGCTCGTCATCCACGATGAGGATTTTCGCCATGGGCAACCTCGTAGCGAATAGTGAGATGGATGCAGATGGCCCTGGTACGGAAAACCAGCCACCCGGATCTAGTCCTGATTATTTATTTTTATCAATCGAATCACACAAGTCAGCCACGACGCAAGCGTTGCATGCCGGTTTGCGCGCCTGACAGGTATAACGGCCGTGCAGGGTCAATAATTGCGTGAAATCAATCCAGTGCGATTCGGGGAGCAGTTTTTTCAGATCAGCCTCGACCATATCCGCCTGTCTGGCTGAAGAAAGCGCCAGCCGCTCACTGACGCGTTTAACATGGGTATCTACCGCGATGGCGGGCACGCCATACGCATTGGCCACGACCACACTGGCCGTTTTTCTGCCTACTCCTGGCAAAGCCGACAGTTCTTCCACTGTAGCAGGCACTTCGCCCTGGTGGTGCTCAACCAGCTGTTGACAGCATGCGAGCAGGGCTTTGGCTTTATTATGAAAAAAACCAGTGGATCGGATCTGCTCTTCGATATCGCTGAGAGATGCCCTGCTCAGATGCGCAGCGGTTGGATAGAGCGCGAAGAATTGCGGGGTCACTCTATTGACGCGCTCATCCGTGCACTGGGCTGCCAGGATGGTGGCGACCAATAATTGGTATGCGTTACTGAATATTAATTCGATCCCCGGTTCCGGCCAGCGCTGCAACAGCCGCAGGCGAATTTCATCAATCCGTGCCATGACCTGCTCATCTGATATAGGTATGATATAACTAATTAAATTTACATAAATAAAGTAAATAATCAAGAAAAATTTTGGATTTGTGCAGGAAGATGATGAACAGGGCGGGAGGAAAGAAAAAGGGACGATAGTACCAGGGTGTCCACATCGTGTTTGTACGCTGATCCATGCTGCCTAACCGATGCCATGCCGAGTTGCCTGAACCGTTGCCTGACTAGGTTGCACTACAGATGCCAAACACAAGCTGCGAAATACGACTATCGTCCCGTTTTTCTTGCATCCGCCTCAGATGTCTGCCTCCGGGCGGGATTTTTTACAAACCGCGGCAGTGGGAGCACGCCCATTGTCGCAGCCGGTGCAAATCTCCGCTGGTGAGCAGGTGTCGGGTGTGAGGGGAAATTCTCTGTTAAAATAACTCGTCGTCTATTGCCGCAAACAGCGAATTTTGTGCTGAAGCGTCAAAATGTACCAGGTCCAGATTCAGAACGCGCGCCTCGTTGATGCGCACCCACAAGCCGGAGCCAGGCGTATGCATGCTCCCGCGCGGCGCGTCGGTTGCGGCATCTCCGGCCTTTTCCCGCAAGCGCTGCGACAATACGCTCACATGAGCGCTGCCAAGTGGCCTGTGATAACTCTTGAGCGCGCTCAACAAAAATGCGCTTTCCCGATGCTCCGGAACAGTGCCAAGATGGATGATCCTGGAGGTTCTGTCAGCACCCGGAGAAAAGTCCATCACAGTCGTGGACCAGTTGGAAATATAATAAAGCGGATAGTACTCGCTCAGATGCCTCAATTTATGGCTATCCCAGAAGGGATGGGAAATATCCGGTCCCGATGGCATGGTATGATGTTTGAGCACAGCATGAAGCGAATCATCATGAACCATCAAGGCCCGTTCAATAAAACGCTGTCGCACGGAGAACTCGTGCCACACATATGTTTCCGGATTGTTTTTGCGGGCGTCGAGCACGATCGTTTGCAGATCAGCGCCCCAAAACAGATCCAGAACCGTATGAGAAAGGCTGCACCCCAAATCCAGCAGCCAGAGCTTGCTGCCTGATTTTACGGGATTGACACTTTGCAAGGCGGCATAGAGGTGCCCGGCTTGTTCAAAAAACGCCTTGTTCAATCTTGAAAAAAGCCTGCGCAAATCCTCAGCCAGAAGCCGCTTATTTTTGCAGGCGGCCTCATTACGGTCATCCCAACGATGAGACGTCAACAGTTCGACGTCATAACCGTGCAATCGGGCCAGTCCAGCGATAAGGGAAACAACCGTCGATGTCCCACTTTGCGGCGTTGGACTGATAAAAGCCCAGACGATGGGGTGATCAACACCGTAACCGTCTTGCAAACCGCCTCCTCCGCCGATAGCTGTCACAACAATGGCTTCCCAACCCAGTTTGTCCCTGGAAACAGTGAACAAGCAAAAGTCATACCATAAGTGGATACCATGGATTAGGTGTAATAATAATAATAATTAAGACAACGAAAAGGGGTGAGGTGGGTGCAGACAAAAGGCCCTCTATTGCCGTAATTTACGGCAGTAGAAGGCCATGTTTGCATAGAAAAAGGATAATAACAATAAAAACAATATTAAAGGCTGCCGTAAAATACGGCAGCATGATGCCGTAGACTCACTCCACGCCATATTTCTTTAATTTGCGCAGCAGTGTGTCGCGATGGATGCCGAGAATCTGCGCTGCTTCGCTCTTGTTGCCGCTGGTGATTTCTAGCACTTTGAGGATGTGCTCTCGCTCGATATCGTCCAGCAAAAGGGATTTGCTCGTGTCCGGTTCAGCTTCCTGCGCGGCCGTTTGCTCCTGGACGAGATGAGGCGGCAGATCGAAGATGCGGATCAGCTTTCCGTCGGAGAGTGCAACCGCACGGCGGATGGCGTTGGCCATTTCGCGTACATTCCCGGGCCAATTGTAGCGCTTGAGGCACTCCATGGCCTCTTTGTCCACTTGGACCGTCGATCTGCCGAACCGGGATGCAAACTCGCGGGCAAAGTGGTTGGCCAGCAGGGGAATGTCTTCCGGTATCTCACGCAGCGGCGGCATGGTGATGCTGACCGCATTGAGGCGATAGTAGAGATCCGCGCGAAACGCTTTTTCGTGGATGGCCAGACGCAAGTCGCGGTTGGTGGCGGAGATGATCCGGATATCGACCTTGCGCGATTTGTTGGAGCCAAGGCGCTGAAATTCCTGCTCCTCCAGAACGCGCAGCATCTTGGCTTGCATGGCGGGCTTCATATCGCCAATCTCATCCAGGAAGAGGGTGCCACCATCCGCCTCTTCAATACGTCCGGTTTTGCTGCTGCGGGCATCGGTGAATGCGCCCTTTTCATAACCGAACAGTTCGCTCTCCAGCAGGGTGTCCGGAAAGGCTGCACAGTTGATGGCGACAAAGGGCTTGCCGGCGCGGTCGCTGGTATGATGGATGGCCGTGGCCGCCAATTCCTTGCCGGTGCCGCTTTCGCCGAGAATGATCACCGGGAGATCGGTATTGGCAATCTTGCTGATCAGTTTGGCCACATTTTGCAGGCGAACGGATTGTCCGAGAATGGTTTTCCCGCTTGGCAAGGGTTCCTTGAGGCCCTGTAGAGGAGATGCACTGCTCTCCTGTTCGATGCGGGAAAGGATGTCTTTGATCAACGTCAACAATTCATCCATGATGACCGGCTTGAGGATGTACTGATAGGCGCCCATCTTGATGGAGGCCACAGCATCGTGAATCGAACCGTAACCAGTCAGGATAATGACATGGGTTTCCGGACGCAGGCGTTTGACCTGGCGTAAGATATCGATGCCGCTGATGCCAGGCATGCGCACATCGGTGATCACTATATCAAAATCATTGTGGCTGAAGAGATCCAAAGCTTTGAGACCGTTGTTGGCCGGGATGCATTCGATGTCCTCGAGGTCGAAAACATCTTTCAGTGCACGCAGGCAATTTTCTTCATCGTCAACCAGCAAAATACGTGCCTTTTGCTCCACCATTATGTCTGCCTCTCGTTATAGGTTCAAAAACCATAACACATAAATGCATTGAAATATTTTATCTTTATCACCTGTTTCTCATCCGTTCAGGAACGGATTGGAAATGTGATGTGAAATGTAGTACCCTTGTCGGGTTTGGAGGTGAATTGAATCGTGCCCTGATTTCGCTCGACAGCGCTGTGCACCACCGCCAGTCCAAGCCCGACGCCACGCCCTTCCTTGCCATAGGTGAAAAAAGGATCAAATATCTTGTCCTGTACTTCCAGGGGGATCCCCACGCCTGTGTCGGTGAATTCGATGCCAATCTGTAACTGATCTGGTGTATGGGTGCGGATGCAGAGCTTGCCGCCATAGGGCATGGCTTCTTTGGCATTGAGAATCAGATTGAGGACGATCTGTTTGAGGTCATCTCCATGGACATAGGCTTTAGGGATGGGGGATAATTCCATGCGCACCAGGATATCGTAATTGGCCAGTTCCTTTTTCACCAGGCCGATCGACTGTTCCAGCACCGCATTCACATCGACATCATGGCGTTCATGGGAGGATTTACGGGAAAAATCCAGCAAATCGCTGATGATGCGCTGGGAGCGTGCAACCTCCTGGTCGAGTATTTCAAAGTGTTCGCGGACTTTGGGGTGGTCGCTGTTGAGCAGCCGGCGCAGGTAATAGATCGATGTGTTAATGATGTTGAGCGGGTTGCGCAATTCATGGGCAATGCCGGCAGCCAGCTGTCCGATGGCGGCCATTTTTTCAGAGAGGATTAATTTCTGTTCCAGCTCCGAGAGTCGCGCGCTGGTGTGCTCGACCTGATGAGCGAGATCGCGGGTTTGTGCCTCCATGGCCTGAAGAGTCTTTTCCCGTGGCGTCGCATCTCTGAGAATACAGCCCATGCCCGCGATCTGACGGCCGCGCGACAGGGGCACGAGACGCACATCCACGCTCTCAATATCCCCATGTGGTCGTCTGAGCCGCCAGCCGTTGCCGCTGACATCGAACCCTGCGGCCACACGGCCCAATAACTGCTGCAAATTGGCGGAAAAGGTTTCTTCGAAAAGTCCGGCGATCTTGAACTTGCCGCTCTTGGAGGCGATCTGCGGTAATTTGCTCAATGCCTGGTGATTGGTCTGTTCGACTTCTCCGTCCATATTTAAAAACAGGACAATATCATCCGAATTTTCCAGAAGCGTGCGATATTTTTCGTTGAAATCAAAATAGTGTTTGCGAGCCAGCACCCCCTGGACTCGTGCGAGAAGTTCTTCCTGACTGAAGGGTTTGATGACGTAATCATCCGCTCCCGCACGCAGACCGCTGATGCGATCCGCGACATCGGCCCTGGCAGTCACCATGATGATCGGAATATCTCTCAGCGATGCATGCTGTTTGAATTCGCGGCAGAGATCAAAACCGTCTTCTTCCGCATTGAGCATGATATCCAGGAGGATCAGATGATAGACGCGGTCCTGGGCTGCCTGAAAGGCAGCGCGTGGCGCATTGTACCACTCTACGTCAAATCCCTGATTGCGAAGGAAATAACGTAAAACCAGCGCTTGATCCGGATCGTCCTCCACCAGTAAAATCGCCGATTTCTCTTCGCTTTGCTTTTTCTGCATGTGATGTTAAATTTGGGTTAACGCTCGCTTTTTTTATTTTAGTAGAATTTTTCAACAATTGCAAGTCATTTATTTGCTATGGCATAATTAAAAAACCGCTCCCTTGCGAGGAGCGGCTGCTATTAAATATGATATGGTTATACAGGCGCTTATTTGAGAAATTCCATGCGCCGCGTCTGTGAAAATCCGTTGACACGAAAATGAACCAGATAGGTGCCGCTGCTCTGCTGCAAGCCCTGCTCATTGCTGCCATTCCATGAAGTCAAGTAACGTCCGGCTGCGCGATGGTCATTGACCAGAGTCCGCACATGTTCTCCCTTGATGTTGTAAACATCGAGACGGACATACCCGGCTTCTTTGAGCTGGAAGGGGATGGTGGTTTCCGGGTTGAACGGGTTGGGATAGTTATTTTCCAGAGCATAGTCTTCAGGTGATACGCCAATCTTGGTGCTAAATCCGGCTTCGCTTGCCTCTTCATCCATAAAGCGCAATGCATAATCCTCCACCTCGCCATCAGGCGCCCATCCCGTAAAACTCAAACCGGATTCGCTGGAGTAGCGGAATCGCGCATACACCAGTTTTTCGGAATTAACCGATTTGATAAAAACGTTGAGAAGGGTTTTTCCTGCATTAACCCGCGCATCGCGGAGCAGATGTTCCCCGTCATCTCTCCAGTCGCCATCTCCGTTGAAATCAATCCAGCCATTGATGTATCCTTTGCGGGACGCCTGCACTTCGATGAGCAGAGTGCGATTTCCAGTGAGAGGCGATAGAAACTGGATGCCATCATCCTCATCCTGGTCGCTGCCTGCGTCGCACTCACCATCGACGCTTGTGCCGAGATAGATGGCTGCATTCACTCTGTGCCTGGCGCCATCGCTGCTCAGCAGGCTCGGGAAGGGAGGATCTGGCGCCTGTGCGTTGACAGCCGCGGCGGCAAAAACCATCAAGCCGGCCAGAAAGCACCCTATCTTTTTTTCCTTTTGCACTCGCATAACAAACCTCCAAAAGAATTTAAACATGAGACACGGGTGCAACACTCCATCCATTTTTGTGGCATGCTGGTTTCATCCCTTGACAATTCAAGCTGCAAAATGCATGCGTGTGCGCACTCGGAGAGTGTATATGCAAAAATAATGCCTGCCTGTTCGTTTTAGCTTGCAATTCTACGCAGGAAAATGTAAAATGATAGAAGGTAGTACCTCCATGCGGAAATACATTTCTTTGGTAACAAGCGCTGCTGCTTTGCGTATTACTACTACCTAAACTGAGCGATTGCCTTAACCTTGCGAAGGTTGCCAACCTTCGCAAGGACGCCTTTTGTGCACCACTCACTCAAGTTTGGTTCTAACAAGATGTCCATTTTTGGCGAGAGGACCATGCTGCGTCTGGATGAAAAACCCCTGTTTTTTCGATTTTCCGTTGTGATCCTGCTGCTGATTCTGACCGCGATCGCTTCGATCAATCTCTTTTATCAGGCCAGCACGGTGACCGATGAAAATCTTTTCACGAATGTCCCCAGCCGCCTCATGGTGACAGCGCCCATTCCCGCAAAAATATCCGCAATGCCGGCTCCACCTGCTGCCGCGAACACTGTCTTCAGCACATTATCTCCCGGATCCATCATCGGTTCGATCAATAATCAAGAACCTCAATCGCTGGCCCATGCTCTCATGCTGCTGCACACCAACTCCATTTCACCCGATACGCTGCTTCTCCTGGAACCAGGGATCAAGAAAAAAAAGATGGTATTTGTTGAGGGCTCGGCGATTGATGACAGCATGCTGCTGTGGTTGCCGCCCAGTGTGGTGGTCATCGATGTGGCCAGGAATGGCGCCTCCGATCGCGCGGGCATGAGAGTGGGCGATATCATCGTCCGCATCAATGGACAGTTTTTCAAGAACGCACAAGGTGCAGACCGGATCATGCGCCAGGGGAGCGAGAAACGCACCATCGATTATGAGATTTTGCGCGATGGCCAGCCTGTGACCCTGGCGGTGACACTGGCGCGGTTTGGTATCCAGTTTTCCATCCTGTTCTTTATGCTCTCTGCCCTCTTTTATATCCTGTTCGGTGTTTTTATCTCCCTGGCCCGGCCGCAGATCAAAGCGGCGCGGTTGCTCGGCCTGGCCTTCCTGTTGTCCGGATTCTACATTGCGTTAATGCTGAATCAGGCACCACTGCCGCAGTGGAGTTTGACGTATGTACGCAATATCGCGCTGGCTTTTTGTGCGCTGTTCGGCATCACGGTCGCCATTCATGCAGATTACTATTTTCCCATCGAGAGACCCAAGCTGCTGGAAACAAAATGGCCGCGTTATGTGATTTACTCCATTGCTGCGGTCTATTTTATTTTAGGGTTCACACCCATCGGACGAAATGTCTATGTCATCGGCGTGTTCAATCTCGCCATTCTCCATCTGATCATCAAGGCGATCTTCGGCCGCAAGGAAAACAAAGAACATAAGCATCTTTTTTTGCTCATCAAATGGAGCGGTATCCTGACCGGTCTTCTTGTTTTTGGATTGGCCTGGCTCAGCTCCATCGCGAAACAACCCAGCCTGCTGGGGCTTGCGGGCATCCCGCTGATGCTCATCCCCCTGGCTCATCTTTATACCATCGCCCGCTATAAACTGCTCAATCTCAATCTGCGTCTGCGCCGCAATATTCAGTACACGATCTTTTCCGTTGCATGGATTGTCCTGATGATCGCCAGCTCGGTCCTGATATTTTATTTTCTGCTTTCCTGGCAAGTCCATGTGCCAAACATCCGCCTCACCGGAAATGCCATCGAGGTGCTGGATCAACCCCTGGATATTAGACAACATCTTTTTGCTGAAAAGGGCGTTGTCATGGTACTGGGTTTGGTGATTCTCTGGATCCTCTACCGGCTCTACCATCGCGGGCGCAGGATCATCAATGAGAAGTACTATCGAGCCAGTTACGATTACCGGCGCAGCACCACGGTATTCAATGAAGTGCTGGCGATGCGCACGGGCGTGGATGATTTGGCCCAGCGGCTGGCGCGTCAGATTGCTGAACTGGTGCACCTCAAGCGAGTGGCGACATTGATTTTTCGCGATGGGCGGCATCTCTCAGCGCAAGCCTGTTGGGGATGTCCGCAAACCGCGGCAAATCCTGTGCTGCAGGAGGAGGCAAGCAGCATGCTGAACCTGCTCAACGAATACAGCGCCATGCCGCGATTCCACGTGGATTATACGCCTAAACTCATCAAGGAGCTCATGCGGCGCGGTGATTTTCGCTATCTGATTCCCGTACGCTCCAATCAAGCCATCCAGGCCGGCCTGCTGGTGGGGGAGAAACTGTCCGAGACGCCCTACTATCAGGAGGACCTCGATTTTCTCGATGTGATTGCGAAACAATCGGCTGTGGCTATCGAAAATCTCTTCCTGTACGAAGAAGTGGCCAAGCAGGAAAGGCTGCGGCACGAATTGGAGCTCGCGCGCAGGATTCAAATGTCTTCACTGCCGCGTCAGCTTCCGGATATCACCGGCCTGGAGATAACCGCTGTCTCTGCGCCCGCCACAGAAGTGGGCGGAGATTATTATGACTATCTCCTCGATGGAGGACAAACCATCACCATCATCGTCGGGGATGTGAGCGGCAAAGGAATATCTGCGGCCCTGTACATGGCAAAAATCCAGGGCATCGTGAGATCGTTGCACGCGCACAGCGCCAATCCGCGCGAATTATTCATCAGCACCAACCGGGTGCTGAGTGAGAATCTGGAAAAGAACTACTTCATCACTGCCATCGGCGCACGCTTCGATCTCGCCTCACGAAAGATGCAACTCAGCCGCGCCGGTCATCTGCCGCTTTTTTATTATCGCGCAAAAGAAGACAGCGTCCAGCTCATCACGCCCAAAGGTATGGGCCTGGGTTTGAGTGCCAATGGTTTATTCGCCGACGAGCTGGAGATGTACGAAATGACGTTCGCGACGGGAGATGTCTGCATGTTTGTGACAGATGGCATCACCGAAGCCATCAGCAACCAGGACTCTCCCACGGGCGAATCCCGTCTGCTGCAGCTTTTGAAGGAAAATGCCAGACAACCATTGCCCGCGTTGCGCGATCATATTATGGATGCAGCACGCGCTTGCCAGGGACGGGACCGCGCCCCTGCTGATGATCAGACCCTGGTAGCAATTCGCATCACATAAATCTACCCATTCACCTGGCTATGATGCATTCAATGCCTCCGGGTAGAACCCGGTCAAATGCTTGCGTGAGCAATCCGGTTGCGGCCTGGGGCATCAGATGGATTCTGCGTTTTTCGGCAAAACCCGCCATGGCGTAAAAAAAGGTTGACAATGACTCAATAATGATGTATACTAATTTGCAAAACTTCTCTGTCAGCTTGTACAGACTTTTAGGGCGAACACGCCGTGTGCTCCATGCAACCTTAGTTCAGGCATCTTTGTGAGGAGGATGACTATGGCTATTAACCGCCATTATAATGATTACGCACCTGGATCTGCTAAAGGGCCGCAACCCATGACCCCATTTACCGACGAAGAGTTGGACTATTTCGAGCAGCTCATTCTGGCAAAAAAGAAAGAGGCCATGGATGAGATCGAGCGTTTGCAGAAATATCTGTCCCAGGAGCGTGAAGAGAGTTCCAACGACACCGCCTACAGTTACCACATGGCAGATGCGGGCACCGATACCATGCATCTGGAAAATGTCTATATCATGGTCGAACGGCAGAAGACACTCATCGGTTATCTGGACCGCGCCCTCGACCGCATAAAAAATAAAACCTACGGCATCTGCCGGGTCACGGGATCGCCCATATCCAAGGAACGCCTGGAGGCCATCCCGCACACAGAGATCTCGGTTGCTGCCAAAATGCAGGAGCAGAGAAGATAACCGCTTTTCAAGTGCTCAAAAAAGTGGTTTTAAAAACCTTCGCATCCTGAAAGGCCGCCTTTACAGCGGCCTTTTTTGTTGTGCACCGGCGCGGCTGAATAATTCAGCTCTGCAAAAATGGCTCGTATAAGGAAGTCGTACATAAAAAAAGCATGTTCCGGAAATAGAATCTGCAATGCGTGTGTTCTAATATGCGATGTTTTTAATGGTAAGATGGCACAACTCAGTAAGGCTGATGAACACAAAAAACAAGGAGTGATCTATGAAACTGAGACTGGCTACTGTATTCGTTCTCGCACTGATGGTCGGCGCAGGTTTTGCGCAGGGTCAGTTTGCCGTTAATTTTTTCACCGGCTATACCATGACTGCTTTTGAGGATCAGGAAGATGCCGCCGGCACATTGCCGTTGGGCGTACAGCTGGGCTATATGGCCACACCGCAGTTGGAAGTTGGCCTGGAAGTTTCCGATGCGTTGGGCGGCTTTACCTTTGAGCTTGAGGATGAATACGGCAAAATGGAATCCACCGTCAATTATATGGTTTTCGGCCTCTATGGCAGATACTTTTTGTCGGATGCCAATATGAAACCATTCCTGAAAGCCGGTGTGGGCATGTTCACGGGCAACATCGATATCAAGTCTGAAAGTGAATTTGGTGATCATGACTGGGAAGTCAAATACAAATCGGGAATCGGCTTCACCGTCGGTGGCGGCGTGCTGTTCAACAATCAGTTCTTCGCCGGATTTGATTACAATATTGTCTCGCGTGAGATGGATGTAGATGATTCAGAATTCGAAGCCATGTCCGCTTCTTCAGAGGATGAGGATAGCGAAAAAGTCGGTTGGAATACCTGGGCCGTCAAGGTTGGCTATCGCGTCAATTTCTAAACAGTACTTGTTTTAATAAAAAGGGATTTCTGAGCCTTCAGAAATCCCTTTTTTATTGGCGTTCGTTCAGAGCCCGTCCTGTGATGGGTTCTGTGAATAAAACCCGAATATCTTCCACTACCTCGATGCCCTCTTGCCAGACATTCCTGCCTTTTTGCACGTTCTCCCACTGCGCTGATTTCCACGCTACCACACGAAATCCATTTTCTCGCAGATGGCGTATGCTCAGACTATCTGTAATGGCCTGGGTAAGAAAGAGATGGCTTCCCGGGCGGCGATAGAAATGCCATTGTTCGTCCCGGCGCCATTCGCGATGGACAGCCACGGCCCAGGGAAGCCCATACATCAGCACCGTCGGCCGATCCATTCGGGCTTTATCAATCGCGGTGCGAAAAGATCGTTTGAAACGGCGATCCTGAATATCTTCGATGCTCCAACCCACTCTGAGATGCGGTTTTATCTCAAGATTGGCCGGATTGATCGTGCGCAGATCGAATTGCATAAAATGGTATGAGAGCAGCGCCGCTGCCACCAGGGCTAAAGCGCGACGGCTGAGCAGACGATCCAGCAAAAAAATGAAAGAGAGCAGGGCGGGTAGGAGATATTCCGGCGCATCAGGCAGGAACAGGAACAGCCCGATCCATGATACGATGTTCATGAGATGAAAACGCGCGAACGATGTTGACCAGATGGCCGATTTCTGTTTATGTATTGCATGAAGCGCAATCAAAAGTATTATGCTGGTTTGGGCGATGCCCAAAAGACGCAAGGCATTGAATCCCACCACAGCAAAGTGTACCACAAGCGTGCGGTGCACCGGCGTCGGGAATACGAAATTGTGGGCAAAGAAAACCGGGGAATAGAACAAAATCGACCAAAACAATGCCAGCGCCGCTGTGCGCAGGGTTGTGCCACGATGGCCGGTGATGGTCTGGGTGTAATAGAGCAACGGCAACAGAAACAGGATGCAAGTCGGTCGGAAGCCAGTGGCGGCCCCGAGGAGCAACGCGGCCAGGTCCCAACGGGATTCGCGCATGAAGACATAAGCCCAGGTCAGCAAAGCCAGGGCGGGGACATAATCCATGGTGCTGGTGGCATTGCTGATAAACACAGGCGAAAAGGCCGTTGCCAGGACGACCAGCAGTGGGTGGCGGAAATGGGTCTGTTGCTGCAGCCGAAACAGCGCGAGGATGAATGCCAGGCCGGCGACCAGGGAGAGGGCGTTGGTGGCGATCCATTCGCCCCATGAAACCAGTGCAGCACAAAAAAATTCGTGAAGCGGATTCCCCAGAGAACGCGCGGGCGTATAAAAGTGATGTTCCCGGATATTCGCGGCGGACTCTGCCACGCGCCAGGCGTCAAAATCACTGCCGTAGCCGAGAAACAACAACGGCAGACACAGGGCCAGCCACAGCAAGGTGATCGCGATTTTTGTTCGAACCGTCATAGCTCGGATTCAATGGATTTAGCGGGTTATTCAATGGCCACCCGTGCACGAATGAAAAAAGCCAATCTTGTGATTGGCTTTTTTTATAGTAGCGGGGGCAGGATTTGAACCTACGACCTTTGGGTTATGAGCCCAACGAGCTACCAGACTGCTCCACCCCGCGATGTTGTACGATGGTTGAGAATGTTGTTCTCTCCAATCGTGCAAATAATATACCCATTTATTATGTAAATGTCAAGATAATCTTTTGAGTGTGCACGGTAAAAAGTAACTGTGACATGAACTTGCAAGAACGTGACTTATGATCTTGACATAAGCGAATTGGCGGATTTGCATTCAAAGGTTAATGAATAGACCTTGCTAACGGTTGCTTGCAGAATAACCGCCACACCTCCGCACCATAAAATGGACTCCAGAAAGCGATGCTGCTTATTTTTTCAATACATTCTCCGTGCTGAAGAAATTGATCTCGATGCGACGGTTGTACTTGCGCCCGGGCGGCATGTTGTTGTCGCCGACGAGTATGAACTCTCCGGTGCTGCGCATCAGACCCATGGGCCGTGTTTCACCAAATCCCTGGGCGGCATCCGTCTGCCGCACCACCCGGTCATAGAGTTCCGGATAGTTATTGCGCGTATAGTCCAGGAAGCCGTCGTGGAAGGCCTTGGAGCGCTGGCCTGACAAACGCAGGTTATACCATTCCGGACCAACGGCGCAGGCATGACCGAAGAATCTGAAGCGATAGGTGGGTTCGGCGATGATCGATCTGATGAATCTGAAAATATTCGACCAGTAAAATGTATACAACGGATCGGTGCGGTCGAACTGCAGCGGGAAGGCAACCGTATGCTCCTGCAGATAAGACCTCTGCCGCAGGAAAACGCTGCGCGGCCGTGACTTGAATTGACGATGGAGGCTGTCGTTGAGCACAATGTGATAGTCACTGGGGCGTTCCAGCCAGACATTAAAGTCAGGGTACCGGTCTTCGCGAATGGACCAGTCGATGCTGCCCTTCAGGTCACCGCGCTGAAAACGCTTCTGCACGCTAAAAGTGTCCGAGACGGACGCATTGCTCAGCAGCAGATCAGCGCCTGCTATGGGTGCATAACCGCGGATGATGGACATGTAGGTGACCGGCAATATCAAATGCTCGATATCGCGGAAGGTGATCGGCTGGAACAGCTTGTCCTGACTGATCTCATCCGCGCTGATTTTCACATAACGGCGTTCCTGGAAGACCCAGAGCGCATCTTCCGCCTTGGCCGGGATGTAGCGTTTGGTCAAGGACTGTCCGGGCAGGATTTCTATCTGCTGCGGCCTGGCCCCGTACGCGATCATGGAGTCGCGCACCGCCTCGGAACGCCGGTCCGCCAGGGTGAGATCGAACTCACCGGCGACGGGATCAATAAATCCCTGCAGCGTCAGGGATGTTTCCGGATAATCGTTTAACCGCTTGGCCAGGGTGCCGATGATAGGTTCGACCACCCGGGGCAGCATATATTCAGGCTTGACCACGGTTTTGGATGTGTCAAAACAGATTTCCGTGATGATGGGCAAATCAAAGGATCTTGTGGCAAAGTTGACCGCAGTTACGGTATCTTTCAACGCAATCGAACCTTTGGGAATGGTGAAGAAGTAGCCATTGAAGCGGTTATTGACCTCATCATCCTCACGAAGCTTATTCTCTTCGTCAATGATCGCGTAGACGCAGTGATAACCGAGATCGGACGTGTGCCATTCGAGGTCTACAATTCGTTCTTCACCCGGCTTGAACTGATTGATGCTGATGCGTTTCAACGGACGCTGTGTCCCGGCCGCGGCTAAGGCCAATCCGGGGGCGGTCTTAATCAGTGAGTCGGCCAGCAGCAGGGTGGTCTGCGGAATGAGCCGTTCCCCTTTATTTTTGACGCGAACTTTGAGCATGCCATGATAATCATCAGCTGTGAGCCAGGGACTGTAATCAAATGTGATCGATTCAACCGACAGATCGGTGATGGGGACGTGGAAATGCGCAATTTCGCGTCCATCTTTCCGGGCGGGCCGCATGTGCCAGTCACGGTCGTAGGCGATAACCGACCAGTAGTAGTCGCCGCCTTTGATGTCCGGCAACAGCATTTGGGTATCGGCAAAATCGCTCCGCGCCAGCAAAAAACCGGGATCAGTCTGGGACAATTTGGGCAGTTCAACATCCACACGGGATATAAAATTGGCCACTTTGACGCTGTCCATGTCCACGATCAATGCATAATACAAATCGTCAAAGAGATCGGGCTCGCGGCTGTTATTCCAGATCAAATTGACCGAGTCGGCATCAACCCAGCTGTCCATTTCAGGCGATTTGAAGGAAAAGGTCTCCGGACCTATGGGATAATGGCTGACCGTGCCACGATAGGTATTTGAGAAGAAATCCATCTCATCGATGGAAGCCAGATCGACGCGAAGCGCATTGTTTTTTCCCGGCAGAATCGATTTGACCGGTGTGTTTTGATCATCCAGCCGTACCGACAGGCCGAATGTATATTGGCTCATCAAATCCATGTTGGTGTCGTAGCCACCTTGAATCGCAAGACGCTGGTTCCAGGTCAGTTCAGCGCCAAAGGCGTAATTTTCGCCTTCATCGCGCCGTTTCTGATAGTCTGCGGAGAGCTGCACCTGCAAACCATTGTGCGTGCCGGCGTTGAAGGACAGCCCGGCTCTGAGCGCTTGCGGCAACGGCGTGCCCATATCCAGGAATTTGATGTCTGTGCCCATATTGGTGAGAGAGACACCGGCGGCCAATATGCCATAACGCAGCAGGCTATTTGGATTCGGGATCAGAGTAAATCGAGGCGTCCGGTACAAAATGCCGGCATCATAAATCCAGGCAGAAGCATCATGAATGCCGAGCTTGCTGTGGTAATATTTCACCGTTGAACCAGCCGAGAGATAGGGACTGATAAATGTGATCGGCTGGCCGATGTTTCCGGAAATAATCAGATCCGAGGCAGATGCCGCGGGCACATAGCGGTCCGAACTGTCGAATTCAGGGACGCCCTGATAGAGAACGCCGAGGTTGAGATGGGTGAATTGACTCCAGGGCGTATGGACGCGATGACCATACAGCAGGGATGCGTTGTAAATCCCTGCAAACCACTTGGTATAGGAAGCCGCCCAATACCATTGCCGGACGAGACCGCCGGCGCCGGGGTTGGCGTAGATGCCATGCATCTCATCCAGCACCCCGGTATAGCTGCCACCCATGGATTGCAGCCGGGCGCCAGGAAGCATTTTGAGAAAGGCAGCCCCCGATCTAACCTGGCCCCATCCTGAAACGGCCGGTATTAGCGTCATCAGAAATAACCAGACTGTGGTACGGTAAATACGAGGGACCATCCTTGCAAGTATATAGGTTTCGCCTGTCATGCTCATCTCACAATCATGAATTTTTTCCAGTCCTTGTATTCACCGGAGCGCAAGGTCACAATATACACTCCGCTACCAACCATTGTTCCCGTGTTGGTCAAACCATTCCACATATACGAGTTCCAGCCGGCATTGAAGAGCTGATTCGTCAATTTGCTGATGTGCCTGCCGGCTACATCATAGACATCGAGTTCAGCCATGCGATTTGAACTCAGGCGGAATCTGATCTCCAGTGGATCCTGTTCACCCGGCTGGAATGTGTTACGGTCCAGCACCAGATCGTTCTCATCCACGATCATGACGTTATCTTCCGCCGTCCTGAGATTGCCGGCATGATCACGAATTCGCATTTCGAATTTTATGAATTCTTGCTTTGCATTACTGAAGAGAATGGTTTCGTCATAGATGGGCTCTACGGCATAAATCTGCTCCGGTACGAGTTGCGTTTTGGAGATATACTCATCCGCATACGAAGAGTCAATCTGCCCGTTCGCAAGATGAACCCAGAGATCCCATATGGCCACGGGCCCGCTCACCGATACATTGATTTGGATGGGCTTGCCCACCTGAACAATGGGCGGTGTGGCTTCTATGAACGGTTCTGGAATGGGGGGCGGCTCTGGGATGACAATATACACTGTGTCGTTCAACGCATTGTTGGCCCAGATGGTATCGTTAAGTGCACTCGTCCACAAGGCATTGATGAGCATGTCCACCGTATCCGGGAGTGACGGGTTGATGTGACCCCGGTAGGTTATGATTTGCAGCTGTTCTACACCCAGATTTGACCAGGCATAGAACAGGGTATCCATGAGTGTCGCTGCCGGCGCAACATAGATTGAATCGATCTGCAGCCAGGCGGGCGGCAAATTTTTAAGAGCAGGTTCATCGGCGATTCGCGGGCCGTAGTTGCGAATGCCCAGTTGATATATCAACGTGTCGCCCGGATGCGCGTAAAATAGCGTATCGTCATTCACAATGCGGAAGGAGTCCGTTTTGACATACAGCAGCGCAGCCACATCCGCCAGCGTTTCCGGCAATGGTCCCTGACGATCGATGCCATAAACAGTGACCCCGGCTTGATTGTTGGCTGACGTGGTGTCAAAAACTGCCACCAACTCGGCCTGACTGGGCAACGGGAACGGCACAAAAGGCAGAACCGGCGATACCAGTGCGGTGAAGGTGATATCGACCTGCTGGCCGGTTTCAAGAGATGCGATATCCCAGATAACTGATGAAACACTCTGATTGGCTGGAGGCAGGGAGAAGGCTGATAAGCGGACCGAATCAGGTATGGTGATCGTCACTGAGATCGAGTTGGCCGTACGCGGACCGTTGTTGACAATGGTTAGTTGATACTCATAATCGGTGCCCTTGACCACCGCCTGGACTATCTCGCCACTGAGAAGGATCGAAGTATCGGTGATGGCCGTATACGTCAGAGCCACATCCGTGTTGAAATTGGGCTTTGCCTGGACGGTGATGGTGACCGTTGCGGTATCACAAAGTACCGGGGTGCCGTTATCGCAGACGCTGTACTGGAAAATGTCCGGTCCACTGTAACCGGCACTGGGCGTGTAGGTATAGGTGCCATCGGGGTTCAGAACCAGGCTGCCATGGGCAGGCGCCACGACCGGAGTTGGATTGACCG
>CAUJEL010000052.1 GCA_963169875.1 Candidatus Zhuqueibacterota bacterium | reverse complement strand
TCGCATGGACATTTCGACCAGCTTTCCCGAGTCCGCGAAATCATGGCCGCCCTGCGCTATTTTCTCCAGGTCGATGTCGAGATCGTTTTCAAAAATATTCAATCGATGCGCCACCTTCTCCGCCGCTTCCCCGGGGTGTTCGTTGAGGTAGCGCGTGCAAGCCGCGGTGATCTCAAAGAGCTTTTGCACGTCTTGCGGTCTCTGCTTGAGCAATTTTTCGCTGACCAGCAGAACGCTGCCCTGCATGCCCGGCCAGACATCCTGGGCTCGCATCAGCAGTTCATTCCCCGGATAGGCAGCCCCCAGCGTGGCAAAGTGCTCGGGCACGAGGATCGCATCCAGCTGTTTGCTTCTCAGGGCCATCACTTGTTTGGCCGGATTCATGCGCAGGATATTGGCCATCACCTTCTCTTTTTGCAAGCCGTGAGCAGCGATGATTTGATGCAGCAGAATATCCGTCTGGGCGCCTTCATTGACGCAACCCACTTTCAGGCCCGCATTTTCCAGATCCTTGCACGTCCTGATCCGGTTCCTGTTCACCACCAGGCCATAGCCGTAGCGGTGTGTGCCGCAGACGATCTTAAACGCCACGCCGCCGTTGGCGTGAGCGACGATGGCCGGCACCAGACACATATAGGCGGCGTCAATTTCGCCTTGGGACAAGGCGCCCGCCAGGGCGGTTCCGGTGACGTATAGATCAAACAGATCATCTTCGGCAAACAGACCCTGTTCCTGCGCCGCCAGGGCGGCGGCGGCATGGGTATTGTATTCCACGGCAATGCGCAGTTTTTCGTGCGGACGGTCGCCCGGGGACGTTTCCCGGCTCTTGTCAGCGGAGCAGGCCAGGACAGAGACCAGCAGAATCAAAATCGCCGGCATCCTGCTGCGTGTTTTATCCGGACGTATACCGGTCCGGCGTACACCCGCGCGCTCTGCGGATGCATCCTGTGCGGCCCGCTGTTTTACGTTTCGCATAGGCCTCCTGATTTTCACTTTGAACACCAACAGTGCCGCAGCAGACCGAGAACCGGGGTCGCGCCCGCGATGGTGGTGCCATAAAAAATGGCGGGTTTGGGCAAATCGATAAAATCGACAATGCTGCCGTTGGCGACGGTACTGCCGGTGACCAGAACCAGGTCGGCCCAATCGATGATCTCCCGTGTTTTTGTAGAGGCATCCTCGACCAAAACCCCGCATTTTTGCGCACCGATGTTATCCGGGTCCAGGTCCACGACCCGGACCGGGAAATTCTGGCCGCAGGCTTCGAGAAGCGCCGGCTGCAGCCCGATCATGGCGATGCGCGGCACGCCATACTCTCTTTTAATATCCAGCACCAGTTTTTCAGCGCATTCGGACGGTTCTTCATCCTTGCAATGAATGGTTCCCGATGCCAGTCCCAGATGGCGCATGACGGCATTCAAGACCGCGATAAAGCTCGCCTTTTCAAAATGGGTGTTCACCGGTTGAGCCAGGAGTTCCGCCAGGGTCCCCTCAAAGTTGCCCGGGCTGTCGGTGAAAGCCTGGCCCGCGGCCCCTTTGAAATCGGCCTGGATCAGTTTCTCTTTGCCCTTCAGCAACGGGAAATCCCGGCGCTGCGGATTCCCGATCGCCTCCTCGCTGGTCAATATCCGGCCTTTGATGACCACGCGTTCCTGCAAAAGATTATTTTTTTCTGCGTGAGATCGCAAAAATTCTTTCAATTGTGCATAGATGCCGCTTTCGTTCATGGAGATACCTCTTCAGTCTTGATTAGTCTTAACGCAGCCTCGGGGCTGTACACAAATTATTTCCTCCCACGATCAAACCCTTTGCGTGAAAATTTTACTAAAAACACCAAGATTTCCGGGTTAAAAGAATAAGCACAAAGCTCACCAAGTTCACGAAGGGAAACGATCTGATAATTCTATTAACCTGTTCATAAACCGGAGCCCGCAGGGCGCACATCCCTCCGCAGCGCTTTTCACCGGCCAAAGTAGCATCGCGGATAGACGCATTTTTTACAGGTCAGACAAAAGCCGCCCTCTCCCATGGCGGCGAAATCGCTTTTGCTCATCCTCAGGCCGGCAAAGATGCGCGGCAGGACGATATCCAGAATGGTGGTCTCGTAATAAATCGCCGCACCAGGCACGCCAATCAGGGTGATGCCGTCGAGATAGGCGAGCATGAACATATTGCCAGGCTGCACCGGCACGCCGTAGGTCACCACTTCGGCGCCGCTGTTGCGGATGGCGGCCGGGGTGAGGTCATCCGGATCCACCGACATGCCGCCGGTGAGGATGATCAGCTCCGCGCCTTCCGCCCGGTACTGCGCGATGGCCTGCTCGATCCGCCCCAACTCATCCGGGCAATACGTGTGCCCCAGCACCTCGGCCTGAAAATAGGCGGTTTTGTCGTAAATGACCGGCGCGAATTTGTCATCGACCCGGCCCTTGAATACCTCATTGCCGGTGACGATGATCCCCACCTTCAAGCGGTTGTAGGGTTTGACTTGCAGTACCGGATGGTTCGCCCGGCAAAACGCCTCCAGATCGCTGATGGCCGATTCCCGGATGACCAGCGGCACGATGCGGGCGCCGGCCAGACTGCCCTCTTTTTCCACTTTATAATAATTCGGCAGCGCGGGGACGGTGATATATTCCATCTCGTTGATCCGTTGCAGGGCCGGACTATTCACGATGAAGAGACCCCGCACCGTGGACTGCAACACGCATTTGCCCTCCTGCGGATCGTTATAGACAATATTGGGGCCGGCGATGGCCCGCGTGATGCGGATGGCCGCCTCATCCTCATGGATTTCATCGGCGCCCTCTTCCCAGATGTAGACATGCTCCTTGCCCAATTTTTTCAGTTCCTCCACATCCTCAGGGCGAATGACATGACCCCTCGCAAAGGCTCGTCCCTTGAATGCGCCGGGAATGACTCTGGTGATATCGTGCACCAGCGTTTTGCCCACCGCCTCTTCCACTCTGATTTTTTCCATGTTCGTCCCTTACAGCCAATATGAAAAAACAATTCCCTGCTCAATAAAGATGCCCCGCAAGACACCGCATCGCCCAAGAGACCTCAATCGACACGAAAAGCCGTGAGCCGCGCGCCGGCAGGCAGGGGCCCGCTCCCGGAAGGCACTTCCAGGAGCACATCGCAGCCAACCATGGAGCTGAGCACCGCATTGCCCTGGCGTCCGGTGAGGCGGACGCCGGCCTGACCGTTTGCCAGCACCAGTTGGCCGCGCAAAAAACGCCGCGCCGGACTCGGTTTTTTGAACCCATCCAAAAGCACGGCTTCCAGTGTCGCCAGGTGATAGGCCCTGTGGCCCGCCATTTTGCGAATCAACGGGATGGCCAATAGTTGAAACACGACCAGTCCGGAAGCCGGATTCCCGGACAGGCCGAGGATCACCTTGCCGTCTTTGCGCGCCGCCAGCGTGGGCATGCCGGGTTTGATGTTGATTTTCCAGAACAGCAGTTCGGCGCCGATTCTCCGCACCGCCTCCACCACCAGATCATAATCCCCGGCCGAGACGCCGCCCGTGGTGATAACCACATCCGCCCGCTCCAGCCCCGCCTCGAGGAGGGCCATGATCTGGGTGACCTCATCCCGGGCAGTGCCGATGATGACCGGGTCGGCGCCCAACCGCGTGCAAAAACCCTGCAGGGTTATCCGGGTGCTGTTGCGGATTTTGCCCGGCTGTAAAGCGCCCGGTTCATCGCTCAACTCATCCCCCGTGCTGATCAGGGCGACGGCGGGTTTTGCATAGACGCGCACCCGGGTTACGCCCAGGGCCGCCAGCAGTCCCAACAGCGGCGGTTCAAGCACCATCCCCTGCTCAGCCACCCTGTCCCCTTCCCGGACATCTTCGCCCGCTTTGATGATGTTATCCATGGGGCGAAAGCGGGATGTGATCCTGATCTCCGCGCCGGACAGCTCGATATTTTCATACTTTTCCACAGCGTCCGCGCCCTCGGGGATGGGCGCGCCGGTCATGACGCGGATGGCGGTGTTCTCCGTGACTCGTTGAGCCGCGACCGACCCCGCAGCCACCGCTTCGATCACCTTCAGGACGGCGGGCTGCTCCCGGCTCGCCATCAGGGTGGCGCGGGCATCGAATGCATAACCATCCAGCGATGACCGGTCAAAGGGAGGGATATTTTCGCCGGCCAGGACATCCTCACACAGCACCCTGCCCAGGGCGGCGGTGAGATCGAGACACTCGCTCTCCGCGGGTTGGCAGTTATGCAAAAGCATATCCCGCGCCTCCTCCAGGGAGACATATTCCCTCATGCCCGTTCTCCTTTTATTTTGTCCAGGTCGGCAGCGCAGTTGATATTGATGAACACATCCGGCGTGTATCCCGTCCAGGCTTCCGCCATATTCACATGGTGCGCCCCTGCTTTGTCCAGGGCGGCATGCAAGCGGAAATCGCCATCCTGTATCTGCGCGAAAACATCCTCTCGCAACCGGACCGGCCAGATGGACACCAGCGGTTGAAGGCCATCCGGCGACGAGGCGCACAGCGGCCGGCTGGAGGGCAACGCTTGCAGCAAGATTTCATAGACTTCTTTGCGCAATAGAGGCATATCGCAGGGAATCGTGAGGACGTAATCCGTTTTCGCGTTCAGCATGGCGGTATAGAGTCCGCCCAGGGGGCCTTTGTCGGGCAGGACATCGGCGACCGCCATCGCGCGCCATGCCGCGGGCATGGCGCGCGGTTCCGCGAGCAGAAGGATGGGCGCAGTCAAAGCGGTCGCCAGATGTACTGCGCGCGCCAGCAGCGTTTCGTCGCCGATCCGGGCCCATCGTTTGTCGCTGCCAAAACGGGAACTCTTTCCGCCGGCGATGACGGCGGCTGTGAAGGTGACAACCCTTGCGGGCATAAAAAAAGCCTCCCTGTGAGTGAGGAGGCATTGACAGGACAAAAGGAACTGCGCATGCAACCCGTTGCGCAGCTCCCGTCAGGTCCAGCCTCCTTTGCCAAGTCAGGATTTCTCCATCGGGCTGGGTTTCCGGTTGCCCGGGAACCCGTAGCGTCCTGCGCCTCCCGGAGGGACGCGCAGGTTCGGAGGAAATATCTTGCGTTAACTATTTTTGATAAAACGGCTTCCCGGGCAAATCGAACTGCACGATTTGCTTGTTCATCTCCTGAGCCTCATAGGCGTTCAAAGCCTTGTAATAATTCCACGTCGAGTCGGCCTTGTATTTCAGACCCAGGTAATGCTCTTTATTTTCATAGCGGTGCTGCCACTGCTGCCATTGTTCGTCCGAGAGCAATCCCTTTTCATGGGCGGCTTTGACATTGGCGGCAATACGATCCCAATAATCGGGGTAATTGTTGTAGACAAAGGGCGTCGTGTTGGCGACAACGCTGATGCCCCATGCTGAACCGGGGATATCATAGAGTGCATAGGGGGCGAACTTGGACGGATGGGTGGAGGCCACCCACTTTTTGGCTTCTGGATCGCCATGTTCGGCCGCATATTTGATCATATCCATCATGCGTTCCTGAACTTCCCAGATGCCATGCCACTGGGTATAGTCGGCGCCCATCATCTCCGCGCCATGACGGTAGCGGCGGCCTTCATGATGCCAGCCGTGGTAGAGTGCGTGTTCCGGTTCCTCATCCCAGCCGTTCAAGACCGGATCCGAATAAAAGACGCCGTCGGCCTGCAATCTTTTGACCGTCCCGTTTTCGGTCATTTTCTTGTTCCAGCGCACCATTTCGCGGCGGATTTCGTCGTACTGCAGATTGACCAGGTCGGCGGTGAGCAGATAGGTGTCGATGAAATCCGGGGCATGGCAACTCGCACAGATGCCGGTCATGCGTTGCCGTTTGACTTCCCAGTTGCCGAGCTTTTCGTCATTCCAGACGGTGCGGAAGCTCCAGGCCATCTGCGATTCCCACGCGAGACGGGCGCTGACGTTATGGGTCATGGGTTGGGTTTCGTTGCCGTCCATGTGACAGGTTGTGCATAATGGCGCCTCGATGGGTATCTCTTCATGATTCTTGGTGGTATAATTCAGATCCCAGGTGTGCCCCTTGGCTTTGAAAATGTTCCCGTGTTTCGATTCGATGTAGATTTCGATATGGGGATGATCCGGGCCCACGTGACACTCGCCGCAGGTTTCGGGCTGACGGGCCACCACTTTGCTGTAACTGTGTTTGGCGTGGCAGGCATCGCATTCGCCGACGCTGCCGTCCGGCCAGACGTTGCTGATTTGATGGCATTCTTCGCAGCCGTGGCGTGAAGAGATGGGATTTTCAAAAACAGCGCGATCGCCGTTGGAGAAGAGCCAGAACTGATGCGCATGTTTGCTCTCGGCAAACTCGGTGACCTGCTGCTCGTGGCATTCGGCGCAGTCTTTCGGCGTCGGGTGCCGCGCGACCAGGACGTCGCTCTCCGGGCACAACATGGCATCGAATTCACCTTTTTGCGCATCATGGCATTCATAGCAGCCCACGCCCATCACCGCGTGATAGCTCTCTTTCCAGGCATCGATCTGTTTGGTCGCAATACCTTTTTTCTCGTGGCAGGTGATACAATGCTGCGTGGTTTTATCGATATCAATTTCCGGCTTGTCGGCCCGTGACTTTTTCATTTCCACACCGGCGAGGATCATCAGAATCACGATGAGTAACGTGCTGAAAATACCGATCAGCCATTGCTGCCCTTTTACGACGTCCATTTTAATTCCTCCATTAAAGGACTATGGATTCCCAGATTGAAAAACCAACCGTTATGACCAGACTCACACCACCCACCCAATAGGCGAGTTTGTTTCGGGTCTTTTTATTTTTTGAGAGCAGGGGCTCGATAAAAGGCCAAAAAACCATGCCCACCAGAAAGAGCGCCGTGCCCAGAATACCGATGTTCAGGGGCACCAGTTTCAGGAAACGGTACGTCGGGAAAAAGTACCATTCCGGTTTGATGTGCTGCGGCGTTATGGCCGGATTCGCCGCCTCACCCAATCCCGGCGGCAAAATGATCGTCAGCGCACTCAACACATTGATGATGAATAACGTCAATATGATAATTTTGAAAAAATGATGCGGGTAAAACGAATAATACCCCTTTTTGTAGCCGTCGATATCAGCCATGCCGTGCAATCGCAAAATGAGGATATGGATCACGATGGCGGCCAGAAGCAACGGCGGCAAAAATCCGACATGCAGTGTGAAAAACCGGGTCAGTGTGTTGGCGGTCACTTCCTCGCCACCCCTCATGAAGAGCAACAGGCTCTCACCCACCAGGGGAACGGCCTTGATCATATTGGTGCCGACCGTGGTCGCCCAATAAGAGAGCTGATTGTACGTCAGGGAATAGCCTGTGAACGAGAGCGCCAGCGTCAACAGGAACATGACCACGCCAACCACCCAGTTCAGTTCCCGGGGTTTTCGGTAGGCATGGGTGAAAAACACCCGGATGATATGAAGCAAAAGCGCGATGATCATCAGGTTGGAGCCCCAGCGGTGCAGGCCGCGCACCCAGAACCCGAGACGCACTTCTTCGCTGATATGGCGAACACTTTCATAGGCCATTTCCGGCGATGGGATAAAATAAAAAGTCAACAGGATACCCGTCAACACCTGAATGCCAAAAAGAACCAGTGGGGCTGCACCCGAGCAGTAATACCATTTCTTCATATGGTTCGGGATGGGTTCTTTGACAAAGATGCGTTCGTTTATTTCAATGAACTTTTCATAATCAATCGGAAACCGCTCCTTGAGCCATCCGGTAAATTTCATGACCAAGGTCCTTTCATTTTATCAGGAATGTTAATGTAGACCAGTTTATCCTCAACAATAACCTGATATTCATCAAGCGGTCGCGGCGGGGGACCGGCAATTACTTTGCCATTTTTGTCGAAATAGCCCTTATGGCAGGGACAATAAAAGTGTTCATCTTCTTTTTCCCAGCTCACGATGCAACCCAGATGGGTGCAGATGCCGGAGAACGCCTTGAATCCCTCCTGCAAACGAATGATAAAAACCGGCGTATGGCCCAGATGAATCTCCTTGGCCGTTCCAACAGCCAGCTCATCGGTTTTGCAGACCAGAAATTTGTGAAAGGTTTTTTCTGCACTTGTGGGGAAAAGATACAGAAAAATATCCTTGAGAAAAAAGACCGACGCCACACTCCCGGCGCCAATGACGCCCAGTCTGGTGAGAAAATTTCGCCGGGACTGCTCATCTTTTTTTTCAGCCATTTACTTCCTCCATCTTTCGCTGTAAAGGCTTGACATGCTCCTTTTGATGAATAAACACCAAGCTGAGCGCACGGCCGTTTCGCTGGCATGCGTCAATACAAGCGCCGCAATTGTAGCAATAAGGATATATCCCCTTCTTCCGCGGATTGAGCGACAAGGGACACGCCTTCTGACAATCATAGATTTCTGTTTTTTGGCAAGTGCATTTTGAAGCGTCAAACGTCACTTTCAATGAGGCACCCGTTCTGAAAACGGACAAAGTTGCGCCCACCGGACAAGCATATTTGCACCAAAACCGGGATCCTATGACGACCTCGGCCAGAATAATTATCAGGAACAACCCCAACTCCAACCCCAGGCTGCCGAGAAAGACCAGGTCAGCCGCCTGACTGGTGAGGAGCCCGGGCATGGACAAAAAGGTGATAACCGGGAACGTGAAAACGAGTGCTAACATGAACAGACACAGTGTTGCAAGGTAATGCCCGATTTGGGCGGGATTGTGCGCCTGAATCCGCTTGTTCGGAGACAGCTTCAAGCGCAGCATCTGCGCATACTCGGCCAACGTGTTGAACGGACAGGCCCAGCTGCAAAAAATCCGGCCCAGAGCCAGGGCGGCCAGAAGGGGGATGATGACGGCGAGGAGCAAGGGCACATACAGCTCACGCATCAATGCCAGCGTCTGGATGCAAAGTGCCGGATCCACGATGGGAATCCCCATCATTTCCATGCTGTAAAAAGTTCCTATCACGCCGGTAAATCCCTTGACATTCAGATAGGGAATAATGAACATCATTGCCAGAATGGTCAACTGGGCAATACGTCGAGTGATTGTCAGATTACGCAAGATCCATGACTTCATCGCGAATACTCTAATCCTCATTTCTGGAAGCGGATGATTCCACCACAATGGCGCTGGGTTCAATGGGACAAACATGCTCACAAATGCCGCACCCGACGCATTTTTCAGGATGAACCACGGGATATATCTCCTGATCCAGGGTGATGGCTTCGCGATAGATCGGACAGTTTTCGTAACACGCCCTGCAGATAATGCCCTGAAAGGGGAGACACGTGGCCCGATCGATGCGCGCCACGCCCATCCGCACGTCAGCCTTCTGGATATCCGTCTTCAAGGCGCCAGTCGGACAGACCGGCGGGCATTTCATGCATAGATAACAGGGTATTTCTCTCGCCTGGATCACCGGGGTCCCCATCGCGTCACCATGCAAGGCGCCGGCAGGGCTGATGCACTGATAGGGACATATCTGTTGGCATTTGCGACAGCGAATGCAGCGATCGATAAATTCCTTTTCAGGGACTGCGCCCGGCGGTCTGAGAAATTTTTCATGGTAGGAGAACAGTTTTTCAAAAAACATACATGGCTTCCCAATAGACAGGCGGCGTTTCCACGCGCTGAACGATCATCAGGCCCGCAACGCAATCACTCCTGCGCCTGCTCCATCTCGTCTTCATAGTTGACATAGGCCGGATATACACCCATCACACCTTGTACCTGTTCGGTTATTTGGTCAGCGAGTCCTTTCAGTTCTTTTGATGATTCGCAGTCAAATACCGCGACAATGGAGTTTCCTTTGTGCACGCCGTAGGTATAGACATTTTTAAAGGCCTGCAATTGCTCTAGAACCTGGCCATTATCGTTTCCATCTGTCTGAATGATGACACCCGCTATGGGCATATCTTACTCCTGTAAAAAATGAACCAGCCGGGCAGCGCCCTGTTTCAGCGCTAAAAAATCGCCGGAGGGAGACGCTGCCCGTCGTATCATATCATATTCGCCGGTCTGTACTGAATTACAACTGGTTCAGGCCTTGCGCAATTTTGCCGCGCAGACTTTGTATTCGGGCTCCTTGGACCCCGGATCAACGGCATCGATGGTCAGCACATTGACCATCCACTCACGCCAGTGCATGGGAATAAAGATGGTGCCTGCCATGGGCCGGTCGATGACGCGGGCGGGGATTTCGAGCTTGCCGCGCCGGGTTTCAACGACGACGAGATCGTGGTCGGCGATGCCCAGCTTGCGCGCGTCTTCGGGATTTATTTCTGCGAACGCCTTCGGAACTGCGCGGTTCAACTCCGGAATGGTACCCGTCATGGTGAGCGTATGCCAATGTTCCAGGAGCCGTCCGGTCGTCAGTGCAAAGGGATATTCGGCGTCCACCGGTTCCTCAGGCCCTTTTGCCGGTCTGGCGAATACCGTCGCTCTGCCGTCCGGCTTGCCGTAGAAATACATCCGGCGTCCCTGCTTCTTTTCTGCGGGAAGCGCATCGTAGAGCGGATCGCCTTTGGTGAAACGCTTGTAGGTTCCGGGATGGTCTTCGGACGGGACGGGCCACACCAGGCCGCGCTCTTTTTTGAGGCGCGCATAGGTCGCACCCGTCAGATCCATGTCCGTTCCCTTGGTGAGGGTGATGTACTCGCTCCAGATATCCTCTGCGGTCTGGTATTTTGCGAATTCCTTTTCAAATCCCATCTTGATGGCCAGGTCGCGAATGATAAAGGCGTCCCAGCGCGCTTCGCCCATGGGTTCGACCACTTTCTCCATATGCTGAGAGCGTCTTTCGGTGCAGCCGTAGACCCCCTCTTTCTCACCCCAAAACGCCGCCGGCAACACCACATCGGCATAATCCGTGGTGGCGGAGGGATAGAATGATTCAGCCACGACCAGGAACTGGTCGCGCATGCCCGGCCAGTATTTGCTGGCATTGGGGAGCGAATGGGCGGGATTGGTGCAGAGCACGTACATGCCTTTTATTTCGCCCTTGGTGAGGGCTTCAAACATGGCCACGGTGTGTTTGCCCGGAGCCGCCGGGATGCGTTCAGCCGGTACGCCCCACACTTTGGCCACGGCCGCGCGATGATCGGCGTTGCCGACGACCCGGTGTCCCGGCAAAATATGGGACAGACCGCCGCCTTCGCGAACGCCGCCGCAGGCATTGGGCTGGCCGGTGAGCGAGAAGGAATCGCTGCCCGGGACGCCGAGTTTGCCGGTGAGCAGATGCAGGTTATGCACCAGGTTGTTGGCCCAGACGCCGCGGGTGCGCTGATTCAACCCCATGGTCCACATGCTCATGGCTGTTTTGGCCTGACCGAAAAGCCGGGCTGCCTTGACAATATCCTTGGCATCCACATTGGCCATCTTGGCGGCCGCTTCGGGCGTGTACGCTTCCAGGAATGTCTTGAATTCGTCAAACGTGATCGCCTTGTCGTTGTCTGCGAACGCCACCTGATTCTGAATATAATCCTCATCGATATAGCCTTCGTCAATCAGGACCTTGGCCATGGCGTGCATCACCGGCAGATCATAACCGGGCTGCGGAAAGATGTGCAGGTCGGCGATCTGATCCGTCGGCGTTTTGCGCGGATCGATGATGACGATTTTCACCTGCGGGTTGCGGTTTTTGTATTCGACGAGACGTTTGAAGACGATGGGATGTGCCTCGGCCGTGTTGGTGCCCACCAGAAAGAAGAGATCGGTTTTTTCAATATCCTCGTAGGTTCCGATGGGCTCATCCTTGCCAAAGGAGGCCAGATAGCCGCCCACCGCACTGGCCATGCAGAGGCGGGGATTGCCGTCCACATTGTTGGTGCCGATGCATCCCCTGAAGAGTTTGTTGGCCATGTAGGTCTCTTCGGTTTCCGCCTGGCCGGAGCCATAAAAAGCGAGCGCATCGGGGCCATGGGTCTGACGGATTTCATTGAATTTGCTGGCCACCAGGGTCAGCGCTTCATCCCAGGTTGCGGGCACATGCTTGCCATTCTTCTTGATCAGGGGCTGGGTCAGACGCGTCTTGGCGTAGATGACGCGGTGCAGAAAAAAGGCTTTCACGCACAAATGGCCCTGATTGATGGTATTTTCCTTATCGCCCTTGATGGCCACCACTTTGTTATCCCGTTTTCCCAACATGATGCCGCAACCGACACCGCAATAGCGGCAGACTGTTTTATGCCAGGTCATGGTATCAGCGAACAGTTTCCTCTCTGTCCCCGGCAAGGTTACGCCTATGCTGGCTGCGGCCATGGCGGCGGCCGTGGATTTGATAAAATCCCGTCTGTTGACGGTCATAATAACCTCCCAACCTTGTCAAAGTTACAGGTTTTGCTATTCATGAAATTTGAGTGAATGCCCCTTGTGACAGTCATAGCAGGATTTTGCCGGCGTCTTTTTCCGGTCGTACTGCTTGCCATCATGACAGGACATGCAGCTGGTATCCAGCGGCTTTTTGGCAAAATTCACTTCGCCGTCGCCATGGCACATATAACACCCGAAATTCATGATGCCATGATCGCTGGCCGCCCAGGAAGCGAAGGTTTCAGGCGTCACGTCCTGGTGACATTCTGCACATCCGACGGTAAAGTCCACTGGAGGATGCTTCTCACTCTTGTTGGCCAGAGAAGGGACAATGACAATGGTCATGGCCAAACACAGAAAAAGCAGGCTAATGGATAAATATTTCATGGCGATACCATCCTTTTTTTTCTGGTTTGAAAGGTTAAAAAGAATAAGTCACTTCTGCTTTAAGCTCCCAGGCGTTGTCCTTTTTCACATCCTTGCCGGTGATGAGGTATTGAGCGGCGGTTCCAGGCATGAAATAGCCACCCCGAAGCATCAGATTCAATTCCTTGTACATGCTATAACCAAGGCGGAAATCGACCTCCTGACCGAGATTCTGCGAAGAGAGGGTGGGCGAAACAGTCCAATCGCCGTCGCCGTTGCTCGCCCAGGCATGAACCGGTTGCGTGGCGCGGATATAGTTGTAGGAGAGGAAACCAGTGACCTTTTCCAGGGGTTTGAAGGTGGTGTTGATCTGCACGATGGTGGTATTTTCCAGTTCGCGATACCCGCGCACGTTCGGCGCACCCAGGCCTTGGGGGGTAATGCCCTCTTCATCGGGCATGATGGAATCTTCCCAGATTTCGGTGATGTAGAAGAAACCCGCGGTGCGGAGTTTGTTGACATTGCCCTTGCCGCCGGACACATCCTTGTCGCCGGAGCCCAGACCCGCCACAGCGCCCACGGTAACCTTGGGCGTCGCCGTGTAGTCGGCTTTGAAATAGAGGTTAAAGCCGCTGAGATCGCCGTCGTTGATGTCCCAATTTTGCGCGGCGCCGTGTTTCTTGTTGGCGATGTCGTCCTTGCCCATCAGATAATCGGCTTCACCCGCCACAAGCAGTTTGCCGGTTTTATAGGAAAATGACAAGCCCAATGCCGTCAATTGGGTGACCTGCGCCGAAAAACGCGACTTGGAATACTGGAACAGATCGGGGATGAAGGCATTGTTGTCGGAGATGCTGTTGTCCTTGTAATAAAGGCCAAAGGCATCATATTTGAATGCGCCCGCCTCGTTGTTGAAATTGAGCGTGAACAGATGCGCGTCGCGCGCGTCGGTGCTGCCGGTGATATCGGCGGCGATTTTTTCGTTGTCGCTCAGATCATCGACGCCTTCGGAGACCTTGGCCCAGCTGAGGGTGATCTTTTTCCCCAGTACTTTGTTGAAATCGAATTGCACGCCGTCATAGTTGTTATCCACCATCAGGCGCTGACCGAGAAGATATTGCATGCGGCCGACGCGCACGCCGATGCAGGTCTCCGGCACTTTGAAATCGATGTAAGCCTGATCCACATGAACAAGGTAATGCGTATCCTTGTTGTCAAAAGAAGAGCTTGAACCAGTCTTGCCGTATTCTTTGGCGGAATTCATCTCATTGTCAACACCCCACCATCCCTGAGCGATATCAAAGCGGGTGACGAACTTTAGGTTTTCATTGGCAGCACCCGTGATGTTGAAGCGCAGCATCTGCACCACATAATTGTGATCATACAACTCCTTGTCGAAATTGAAAGCATGCTGAGATTGCCCCCATGCGGTATACACGCCTTTAACGGTAAAGTCAGCTCCATTTACCATTACGGCCAGCAGCAAAACCATGCCCAGTGCACAAACCAGTGAACGCTTCATGATGCCTCCTTGAAATGAGGTTGACAATTTGATTAGATTTGGGTATTTTGCTTTTACACAAAAACAGGTAAGATTTTTGCATCTCATTCGATGCATGCACAGGGTACTCTGTATCAAAAGTTATACCAAACCTTTACATACCATCTTTGTAATTGATATATATAGAATTATGCATCTTTACTGATTTGAGCTGACGGGACGCAAATGACCGTATACCGTCATCATGACCGTCCATCGTCACTTTATCAGTTATACATTAGCATCCAAAGGATGTTTTCTATGCGGCTGACCACGCGCGTCATTCTGATCATCAGTGTTTGTGTGACCACCCTGATCTCCATCATATTTTATTTTCTGACCCGCCGCTTTGAACAGCAAGTCACCGAGGACCAGCTGTCAACAGCGCGCGCGATCTACAAGAACATCCTGACGGTGAGAAAATGGGTCTCCGATCAGGAAGGGGTCTTTGTCCACAAGCTCCCGGGCGTGCACATCAATCCATTCCTGAACCATCCGGAATTAGTCACCTCAGCGGGTGATACGTTGGTCCTGAAAAACCCCGCCCTGGTCACCCGGGAACTCTCCGAGCTTTCCCCGGTGATGGGGGGCGATTTCAGTTTTCACATGTCGAGTCAAAAGTACGTCAATCCGATGAACAAGCCGGACTCTTTTGAGCTGGCGGCGCTGAGACATTTTTCCGATTCCACCGCCGTGCTCGGTCAGCATGAATTCTACCGCTTTGAGAACATTAACAAACAGCGCTATTTCCGCTATTTTGCGCCGCTCTATGCGGAGGAATCCTGCCTGCGCTGTCATTCACAGCACATCTCCAAGGCGGGCGAACTGCGCGGCGGGCTTAGTATTCTTCTGTCGGCGCAGCGATTCGAAGTGGTTCGCAATGAAAACCTCTATTTTATGGCGAGATCAGCCATCATCTCGATTTTTCTGTTGAGCATTCTGATTTTTCTCTCCATCCGCCAAAGTGTGATCAAACCGTTGAAAGTGATTGAAAAAGGCGCACAGCGTATCCGCGAGGGCGACTATCAGTTCCACGTGGAGGTGAAGAATCGCGATGAGATTGGCAGTCTGGCGAAATCCTTTGAAGCCATGCGCGCCAAAATACAGAGTTATACCTGGCAGCTGGAGACCTCGGAGAAAAAATATCGCAGTCTCATAGAACACAGTCTCGAAGCGGTTGCCATCGTCGATCAGGAGGGCCGGATTCTGGAGAGCAACTCCAAATTCTCCAAGATGAGCGGCTACAGCCAGAAAGAACTGCAGCAAATTCGTTTTGACAAACTGCTGGACCTGAAAAAAAGGCAGCGCGTTCTCCCCGCCAAAGGGGGCACCACCGACTCCTATCACTATGAATCGCGGCTGCACACCAGGGATCAACTGGATATTCCTGTTGAAATTTATATCATCAAGGGCGTGACGCTGGGCGATGCGGCCGACGTCTCTTTTGTCTATATCCGGGATCTGAGCGAACGCAAAAAAATTGAGCAATACGCCATCCAGACGGAAAAGATGTTCGCCCTTGGGCAGATCTCTTCCGGTATCGCCCATGAAATCCGCAATCCCCTTTTTGCCCTGCGCAACAATCTCAAGTATCTGCGCGAAAAACACCAGGCCCGGAAAGGTTCCGATGATCTCTTTGCGGATCTTTTCTACAGCGTCGAGCGCATCGACGCCATCGTCTCCGCTGTTCTCGATTATTCCAGGCCCCACAAACCGGAGTACCATCCGATTTCCATCAGCCAGGTCATCAACAAGAGCATCCTGCTGGTGCAGAAGCAGTTCGAAAAATCATCCATCAAACTCGTCACCAGCTTTGAGAATGAACACCAGATCATTGAAGCGGACGAACATCAACTGGAACAGGTCTTTATCAACATGTTCCTCAACGCCTTTGAAGCGATGCAGGGAAAGGGGACGCTGAAAGTGACCACCCAGTCCTCCGGTGGCCGTGTTGAAATCATCATCGCGGACACGGGCAGAGGAATCCCCAGGGAAGATATTCCCCGCATTTTCGATCCCTTTTACAGCAAATCACACAATGGCACGGGTCTTGGCTTGGCCATTGTTCAGCGCATACTGGAACAGCATGACGCATATTACCATGTCGAGAGCGAAGTGAACGCCGGAACCACTTTTTATATTTCCATTCCCTTGGTGAAGGAGTCCTGATGCATTTCAATATTCTGGTTCTGGACGATGAAGTGATTGTGTGCAATTCGCTGAAGCGTATTTTGAGCGAACGCGACCACCATGTCTTCACGGCAACGGACATGGATCAGGCCCTGCAAATTCTCGCGTCGCAATCCATTGATCTGGCCATGGTGGACCTGAAACTGAAAGAGACCGACGGCGTCACCGTGCTGGAAAAATTCAAAATCACCTATCCCGAATTGCCCGTCATCATCATCACCGCCTATGGGAATATCGATATTGCCGTTGATGCCATGAAGGCCGGGGCCTACGATTTCATCCAGAAAAACCAGCAACCCGAATACATTCGTTTTATTGTCCAACGCGCCCTGGATAACCAGCGTCTGAAAAAAGAAGTGGCGGAACTGCGGCGCACCTGTCAGTCCGAGCAGCTCCCGGATTCCGTGATCTCCCTTTCAGAAGGGATGCAGCGCGTCCTAAAGATCGCCAAAGAGGTGGCCAAATCCGATTCCACGGTTTTGATCACCGGCGAAACCGGAACCGGGAAGAGCCTGCTCGCCCGCTATATTCATGTACAGAGTCCGCGTTTCGCAAAACCCATCGTCAACATCAACTGTTCGGCGATCCCCCATGAACTCATTGAGAGCGAATTGTTCGGCTACGAAAAAGGCGCGTTCACCGGCGCCAGAGAAAAAGGCAAAATTGGTTTGGTGGAACGGGCCGACGGCGGCACGCTCTTTCTGGATGAGATCGGCGAATTATCCATGGACCTGCAGGCCAAAATTCTCCATGTGGTCGAAGAGGGAGAATTTTTCCGCGTCGGCGCCATCGAATCCACCCATGTGGACAACCGCATCATCGCAGCCACCAACTGCGACCTGATGCAACTGGTCGAGGAACGCAAGTTCCGGCTGGATCTCTTTTACCGGCTGAATATCGCTTCTATGCACCTGCCCCCCTTGCGCGAACGTAAAGAGGATATTCTGCCCCTGAGCAAATATTTCATCAACACCTTGAATCAAAAACTGAATAAAGCGGTCACGACCATTAATGACGATGTGGTCCAATATCTGCGCGCGAGTCCCTGGAACGGCAACATCCGGGAACTGCGCAATTTAATCGAACGCGCGATGCTGCTGAAAAACAACGATACATTATGTATGGAAGATTTTGCTCCGTTCACGAGCCCGCAAGCGCAAAAAGGCTCGCCTGGCAGCCCCGCGGGCTACAGCATCGAGCTTGAACCGGGTACAGGTATCAATTTGGTGCAGGAGGCGCAGCGAAAAACCGTCAAAATGGTTTTGCAGCGTGCCAACGGCAATCGCAGCCAGGCGGCAAAATTGCTCGGCATCCCCAGAACCACGCTCAATTTTTACATCCAGAAATACGGCCTGACTGCATCCAGTCCGGAATGACCGCCCTGGAAATGCTCAGCAAAACCTTCGCAGGTCGATCTTACTCCCAACGCCTCCGCTACACTGATCCGTTTCATTACCAGTTGCCGCCCTGCAAGGGCAATCCCTTTGCGCGGGTCTTCTGTCCGGCCGTGACAAGAGTTGGCCCCCCGGTGCGAAATCCCCTGCAGCACGTGTTCAGTCGCCAGCAGCGCCCATTCGATCACCTGCGCCACGCGATTGATCGCTCGCGGCACGTGCTTGATCGCCTGGGGCAAACACCTGGTCACCTGCGGCGCACGATTGACAGCCTGTGGCACGCGATTGATCACCTGCGGCACACGATTGACAGCCCGCGGCACGCGATTGATCACCTGCGGCGCACGCTTGATCGTGCGGGGAACGCGCTCGTTCACTGCAGCAAGGGCTTGATCCACCGCGCATGCGTGGCGCCAGCGGACCTGCGCGATTCGCCGGGATCGACAAGCGGCTCGGCGCCGGTTACCGGTTGTACACTAGAACTGTAACGATGTCTGAAAAATGAAATAGTTAATCACGGCATGGAACCCTGACTTGACAATCACCGCTCCCGGGCTGAAGCAGCAATACCCCGCCTGAAATTCAAGGAATTTGCTCGTCTTGTAAACAGCGAACACATCCAACTCCCTGCCGAGAAAATCGCTGCCGACAGCGGAGACCTGGGACCCTGTGCGCGCGGGTTTGCCAGTGCCATAATACCAGGCATCGCTTTTCTCGTCCACATAAAACCAGTGATAATCTGTGATCAGTTTAAAACGCCTGCCGGATTTCAGTTCATACGTTAACTGGCAGTCTTTTATATTCATCCAGGAGAACAGATTCATCCTTCCGAAATACAGATCGATGGCGCCGAAAATGCCGTCAAAGGTTTGCACGTTGTCATCATTTGCATCGCGGTCGCCGGAGCCGTAGCTGTAACGGACAGAGAAATTCTGGGGCACGAAGAGATTCAAATCCAACCCCAAATTTGCAAAAGCGCCACTCGCCGAGATATTTTTGTCCTTGTTTGGATACCGGCCCGTTTGCCAGGCATAGAGGCCGCTGCAATTTAAAGAGCACTTTTTTTCGCGCAAGGCAATTGTTTTCTGCAGATAGATTCCGATGGTGTGGCGCTGTTCCTTCACATAGCGTTCATCGAATTTATCCGCATCCTCTTTATTGTCCTTGCAAACATAAAAGAGGTCCACATTGAATGGCCATTTTTTCATCTGCGCGTAAACGGCATAGGCATTGTAGGGATAATGGTCGTCGAGAAATTTTGATGGTCTGTAAAAGAGACGTTTCGCATAGAAAGCATCCAGAGAGACATGGCTGTCCTCATATTTGAACATGGCAGCGTCCCAGGTATAGCGTCCCACATTACCCCATTCACCGGGGCCAAAGACCCTGTTATCGCGATAGCTGATTGCCTGCCTGCCCACCTTAAAACCAAACGGCGATCGTTTGATTTTTTTCCACTGCAGATAACCCTGTCTCAGGTCAAGGTCGTTGTTAAAGGGAGAAGTTCCTTTAAAGTCCTTGTTCTCCAGCTTGGCATCGATGCTGTGGGCATCCTGAAATTGAACGAAGGCTTGTATGCCTTGTTTGGATTGTAATGTAAACTTCAGTCGGAATCGTTCAAGGAGGTAGGTGTCCTGATCATGCAAAGTCTGTTTGATATTAAAATTTTCCAGGGATTCAAACCGCAGGCGTACATCGCCGTCGAATGAGAACACGGGGACACCCTGGCCGCTTTTATCGGGCTGCTCATCCGGCACCATCGGATGTACGAATCCGGCAGTTTTGTCAACGGCCACCCCGGCCTGCAAGGAAACCAAGCAGCAGAAGACAGAGAGTATGCAAAACAGAAGGATTGAACGGGAATTCATCATGTAAGAGTCCAATCGATTAACCACTTATTAACCTAACCCGGATAAACCGGAACAAGCGTTCATCTTTCCAAGAGAGAAAATCGGGGAGATTTTTTGCGTTTTCCTGTCGTACCAGGCACATACCTGGTATGGTGGGATCGCTCAGGAATCATTAGTTTTAAAATCTGCATCAACTGCTGTAATATTATCCAAAACCTGCCGGACGATGCTGTCGACCACTTCTTTTTTTTCAACACCACACTCCAGAAAAATGGCAATATGAGAAGTCCCAAATGAATCGGTCATCCGGGTGGGCTGTTCCGTGCAATATCGACGCATGGCCGTCTTGAGGGCCGGCGGGGTCGTCCACTTGGTTTGACTCAATACATGCTGGATACCAAGCCAGAAGTCAATGCAACCAGGAGTGTGTTACGCGGCATCTTGACTTTCCTCTTGATGTGTACTTTATTCATACAAAGTTAATATTTACGAGTGCGATAATTTGCTATATATCTCCCTGAAACTCTCCAATCCCGCCTCGAGATTTTCGATGATCTCCGCCGCCAGTACATCGGGATCGGGCAGATTGTCGAGATCGGTCAGACTCTGATCCTTGATCCAGGTGATGTCGAGGCTGGTCTTGTCGCGGCCGGCGATCTCGTCGTAGGTGAATCTGCGCCAGCGGCCTTCGGGATTGGTTTCCGCATGCCAGGTCTCTTTGCGCCGGGCAATGTTCTCCGGACAGTAACAGTCGATGAAATCGCGCAGATCCTCAAAACGCAGCGGATTCTTTTTCAGGGTGAAATGGATGTTGGTGCGGAAATCATAGATCCACACCTCCCGCGTCCACGGTTCTTTGGCCGCGGGCTTGTTGTCTAAAAACAGGACATTGGCCTTGACGCCCTGCTTGTAGAACACACCGGTGGGCAGGCGCAGGATGGTGTGGAGATTGGTCGTAGCCATGAGTTTCTTGCGCACCGTCTCGCCGGCGCCGCCCTCGAAGAGGACATTGTCGGGCACCACCACCGCGGCGCGGCCGTCGGATTTGAGCATGGTGCGGATGTGCTGGACGAAATTGAGCTGCTTGTTGCTGGTGGTGACCCAGAAATCCTGGCGGTTGTAGGTGAGATCGTCGCTCTCCTGCTCGCCCTCGTCGTTGGTGAAAGTCATGCTGCTCTTTTTGCCAAAGGGCGGATTGGCCAGGACGTAATCCACGCGCACGCCGGCGTCGGAGACCAGGGCATCGGCCGGCGAGATGAACGTCTCGCTGTCGAAATCGCTGATGTTGTGGAGAAAGAGGTTCATCAGCGCCAGGCGGCGGGTGCTGGCGACAATCTCGTTGCCGGAAAAAGTCTTGTATTTGAGGAACTCTTTCTGATCCTGACTCAGGGTATAATTCTCCGGCGAGGCGATGAAATCGTAGGCGGCGAGAAAGAATCCGCCCGTGCCGCAGGCCGGATCGGCGATGGTCTTCATCGGTTCCGGGCGCATGCACGCCACCATGGCTTTGATCAGCGCCCGCGGCGTGAAATACTGGCCGGCGCCGCTCTTGGTGTCCTCGGCGTTTTTCTCCAGCAGGCCCTCGTAGATTTGGCCTTTGACATCGGCGCCCATGGCGCTCCACTGCTCGCGGTCGATCAGATCGATGAGCTTGTAGAGCTTGGCCGGATCCTGAATTTTGTTCTGGCTCTTGGTGAAGATCTGGCCGAGGATGCCCCGGGCGTGGGAGAGCTCCAGCAGCAGCCTGGTGTAATGCGTCTCCAGATCGGCGCCGCTTTTCTCCTTGAGGCTCTCCCAGTTATACTCTTTGGGGATGGGCAGCACACGGCTGTAGGGCGGCCGGCTGAACTCGTCGGCCATTTTGAGAAAGAGCAGGTAGGTGAGCTGCTCGAGGTAATCGCCATAACCGACGCCGTCGTCGCGCAGGGTGTTGCAGAAAGACCAGACCTTGCTGATGATGGAGGAGGTGTTGTTGGGTTCGGAGTTCATGGGGTGTCTCGATACATGGTTTCAATACGATTATCGAATCCTTGAAATTTCGGCATTGTCAACCGAAATTTCAAGGTATCAGGCGCCTTTTCTAAGAAAATGAGCCCTGCCTTGCCCGGATTTTTCGGTGTCACTGGTTTGGGGGCAGGTGCCTTTTCGAGGGAATTCTTGCACAATAACATTTGCAGGGTTATCATGCAAAATCAGGTTAATATCCGCGTGTCATTTATTCGACGGCAATTTTCACCACCGCCTTGTGGATCATGCCGGCTCCGGCCATGGGAGCATGGGCGTCCCCGGGGAAAAAAATGGCGAATGAGCCGGCCCCGGCGTGGATCCAAATCTCGGGGGGATCTGCAAAAAACATGACATCTTTTTCGGCGTCATAGTCTGATTGAATCTTTTCGCAGGAGGCCAATGATTTCCAGCCCATATCATCGCTGCCGGCAATCACGTACTGGATATCGATGTAGTCGCGATGGGCTTCGAGGAGCGCCTCCGTCCTGGTTTTGCCCGGCGCCCTGGAGAGGATGCAAAAAATCCGGTCGCCGTCGATGTGGTGTTTTTCCAGCGGCAGTTCAGCCAGATCAGGTCGCCGCAAAAAATCAAATGCCCGGGCGAATGCCGGATGAACTGCTGCATATTGTTCCGCATTTTCCAGCCGGTCGAGAATCATGTGATCTCCTATTTTTCTGGTTGGAGATATTATTGAAATGCAAAAACTGCGCAGGTGCTGATTATAACCTTCCATAATCGTCCCACGGTGCGATCAACTTTTTCCTGACGCGCGGGGGCCAATCCTTATTATACTGTGAAAGTTCGGCATTGTTAACTGAAAATGCAAGGGATAATGCACGGTTTGATAAAAAAGAATCATACCCTTGAGGCGGAGATCCCTCATCACTGCGCGCCCCGGTGTGACGCCTCCCATCCCGCCTGTCATGCCGCAGGCACCTTTTAGCTAAGCGGCATGTACCGAAGGCGCTCATGGATTTGCGGGAGGCATCGATTCTGTATGACGCACCTAAAGAATCCTTGCAGGATGACATAAGTATGGAAGCATCCAGCTGCTCGACAAGCGACCGTGCGAAGACGCTTCACCGGACGGCATGATGCAGCGGGGCATTTCGCCCCGTTGCCTGGATAAATCCCCGGTTCTGCTCCGACTGTAAATGATATTTTTTGCCTCAAAGCAAATTTTCTCATGATATTTTTTGCTTTCAGGCAAATTTTATCTTGACTCTTTGCATTGTTTTTTGTATATATAAACATGGAAAAGAACAGATATCTGACACAAAACATCATTTCTGATCTTGCTGAAAAAATGGTGTTCATCGGCGGGCCGCGGCAGGTGGGAAAAACCACGCTCGCGGCAAAGCTGATTGCACCATTTTTCAAGAACACGGCCTATTTTAATTGGGACAATCGCATCGACCGGAAAAAAATAATGTCGGGCGAACGGCCGGGCTCGGCTGAGCTTATCATCTTTGATGAAATCCATAAATTCAAAAAATGGAAGACCTTTATCAAAGGGGAATGGGACACCCATAAGGAAACCTGCAAGTATCTCATCACCGGCAGTGCCAGGCTGAACATCTATCGCAGGGGGGGCGATTCACTGCTCGGGCGTTATCACTACTATACCCTGCACCCCTTTTCCCTGGCCGAAGTCATCAATCGTAAAAACGAGATCACGCTTTTTAATCAGCTACCCATCGAAGGCAGGGGGTACTATCAGGAATTGCTCTCCCTGGATCATTACGGCGGATTTCCTGCCTTATTCATCGCTCAGAACGATCGCACCTTGCGCAGATGGCACCGGGAACGACACGAGCGCCTCTTCAAGGAGGATATCAGAGACCTCGATCCCGTACGCGATATCAGCAATCTGCAATTGCTCGGTGATATGCTGCCTGGCAGGGTTGGCTCCCTGCTCTCTCTCAATGCCATTCGCGAGGATCTGGAAGTCAGCCATCGCGCTGTGACCCACTGGATGAATATTTTGGAGCAGTTCTATTATCATTTCCGCATTTATCCATGGCATCCAAAAGGAATGCGCGCGCTGAAGAAGGAGCCCAAACTTTATCTTTTCGATTGGTCAGAAGTCGAAAATGAGGCGGCAAGGTTTGAGAACCTGATCGCTTCTCATCTGCTTAAATTTGTCCACTATCTCCAGGAATACGAAGGCTACAAAGCGGGATTGCACTATCTGCGCACCATGGATAAGAAAGAGGTCGACTTTTTGGTCACCGTGGAGGACAAGCCCTGGTTTGCCGTCGAGGTCAAGCTCCATGAGACGGAGCCCGCGCCCGCGCTCTCTTATTTCGGCGACCGTCTCCACATCCCGTTTTTATTTCAGGTCTGCAAAAAAGAAAATGTCGACCTGATCATAGACGACATTCGCATCCTGTCGGCGGACCGTCTTCTCGCCGCGCTGATTTGATGCTGCGATGAACTGGGTGTTGGTGGATACCGTTTTCGTGGTTGCCGGACCGCCTTCTCATTGAGATGGGCTTCGATCACCATCTGTTTTCCGGACTTGTTTGTGTAGTGAGGCAGCCATGGCATCCTGAAACCTGGGTGGTATCTCCACGCGCACATATTCGCGGTCGCTGACCGAAGTTCTGATCCTCAGCAAGTTCCTGGTTCGACCAATCTCCCAGCCGGAAATCTCAATCCATTTGCGTTTGAGTCCTCAATTGCGTAGATTTTGCCAAATGCAGGAGGTGCGCGCCTATGTCAAGGTATTTCAAAAAACCATAAGAGAAAAATCAACCGCAGACGGAGTCGTATCAGTGCAAACAGTGCAAAAGCCTCCTGTCGGATGGGCGATTCTGGCCATGGTGGGACCTTCCTTTGTCTGGTGTGCCGAATATATCGGCTCCGGTGAAGTGATTCTGGCAACGCGCACCGGTGCCATTTTGGGAACCGGAGTTCTCTGGGCCATTGTCTTTGCCATTTTTCTAAAATACTGGATTGGCATGAGCGGCGCCCGTTACACAGTCATTACTGGCGAAGGCATGATCGACATGCTGCATCGCATGCCCGGACCTCGCAACTGGGCGGTGTGGGTGGTGTTGATGGCCCAATTCATCAGCGCCACACTGGCGATTGGTTCCCTGGCGGTGGCCGCCGGTGTTTTTGTCAGCTCGTTATTGCCGATCAAGCCCGTCCTGGGCGGATGGCTGGTCACGATTTTTGCTGTTACGGCCGTCTGGTCAGGCCGGTACACGATTTTGAAAATGGTGATGAGTTTTTTGGTGGTGATTATCCTGTCAGGCGTGCTCTATGTAGCCGGCACAGTTTTCCCCGGCATTCTGGTTGTATTACAGGGATTAGTACCGCAGATTCCGGCGGTGCCGGCATGGGCATTAGAAACGACGGAGGTCTCTGCCAATGCCTGGCGGGAAATCTTGCCGCTTTTGGGGTGGGCTGCCGGTGGTTTTGCCAGCCAGGTGTGGTACGGTTATTGGGTTATGGGCGCTGGTTACGGTGCCGCCTGGCAGCGGCCCCAGGGCGCCCCGGCGGATGAAAAGTTTCTTGCCTCCATGTCGAAAGAGACCGCCCGGAAGCTTCATGGCTGGTGCCGCATCGTCTACACAGATGCCACGCTGGCTCTCATTATCGGCGTATTGGTCACAGCCTGCTTTGCCATTGCCGGCGCCGGCGTTCTCGGACCACGGCAAATGGCGCCCCAGGGACCGCAAGTTGCGACGCAGTTGTCAACTCTGTTCAGTGCACAGTGGGGTACCCTGGGTGGATATCTTTTTCTTATTGCCGGCACTGCCGCGCTGATCAGCACCCAGGTCGGCCAGGTCGCGGGTTGGCCGCGCTTGCTGGCGGACGCGTTTCGCATCTGTATTCCGGGATGGAAGAGCATTCCCTGGAAAATGCAGTTCCGCTTGTTTCTTATTTACTTTTTTATAGCCAACATGACCATTGTCTATACCTTTGGCATGAAGCCGGTAGTCATGGTTAAGACAGCGGCTGTATTGGATGGTTTGCTGTTAACGCCGTTACAGGCGTTATGGCTGATCGTGGGTTTATATGTGGTCCTGCCGAAAATGCTCTCGCCGCAAGCCCGCCAGATTCTGCAACCGCACTGGATTTTCAGCGTCGGATTGACACTGGCGTTCATTGTGTTTGCTTATTTTTGCATATTTCAGATACCGGGATTTTTTTAGTGTGGTTTGTTCAACGAATCGATGAACACATGATACTCCGGTTTATGGCCGAAACGGCAACTCGCGCGTGGGGCGCTGCCGCATGACCACGGAGCGATTGTACGTTCTCCAGTTTTTAAGCCTGTTCAAACGAAAAACGCAGACGGCCTTGCTTTACCTTTTCCCGGATCGACGCGTCCTCTGGCACCCACGTTGATAGTTCAATCGAAAAAAATGTCCCTAAAGGCGACCTCGCAGATGCGTTGATCATAAACGATTTGGAGTTATGAGCTGTGACCAGTATCAGCTGCACTTGCTGTATTGCCCGAAAATGACCACGAACTCTGCAATGCGGTCGAATTTGCCACCCACCTATTCATCAACCCACAGAAAATTCAGATCATACCGCCCATTTCTTTTGCTTTTTTGGCTGAAATTCGTTATATTTTTTCCTACAGTAACCGATACGCTCACAATGGAAAAGGAGAAAACAGAATGAAATCACAACGAATTTTTGTGGCGGTGATCCTTGCGTTGGGCATGGCCGTGCCCGCGATGGCCCAGTATGTCGGCATCCTGCAGTCGGCTGAAACCATGGACAAGGGCAATTTCAAGCTGATGGCTGCTCCGGTGATGGTCTTTGGCAAAGAGGGTGCGGATGATGAGTTGGGCGTTGCGGCGCGTTTGGGATATGCCTTCACCAACAGTTTCGATGCGGAACTCAAGGTGGGACTCTTTGACGGCGTTACCTTTGTCGGCGCAGACGGCGAACTCTGGCTGGTAAAAGGCAAGGGTGATGGCATCGATCTCTCGCTGGCCGGCGGTTTGCACTGGCTCCTCGGCGACGATGACAGCTTTGACGTCATGGGGTTTGAACTCACCCCGCAGTTCAGCAAATCCGTGACCGGCAATCTGGACTTGTGCGCGGCGCTGGCCGTTGCGTTCGAATCGATCGAGGATGCGCCCCGGGGAATGGAGGATTCTTTCACCCGGCTCCATGTCGTGCCCGGATTCGAGTATCGTCTTTCCAACACCGTGGATCTCGCCGCCGAATTCGGCATCGCCCTCAACGACGACTCGCACAATTATCTCAGCGCGGGTCTCTCTTTTTACCTCCGTTAATCAAATATTCAAGCACAGTGCCGGCCGGAGCGCATGCTCCGGCCGTGGCGCGGACTCTGGTGCCGCCCAGGGAAAGGATTTCCTGGGCGATCAGATATGCATACAATGCCCAAACCATCGATCGTCCGGGAACTCTTTCCCCGGACGGAATAATGATGCGGGGCATCCTGCCCCGCTCGTTGTACAGGGCTTTCGGGAAGAGGCCCGAAGCTATTGGTGCCGCCCGGGGAAAGGATTCCCTGGGCGATCAAGTTTTCGCTGTGGATATCAAGCGACCGCCAATTGTTTGGCGGGGGCGGCAACATTGGGCAAGTTGAATTTGATGGACACTTCGCCGCTTCCGGCATCGATGCTGATGGTCTGATTCTCTGGCAGCAGCGAATTGCCTGTGGCCATTTTTAAAAATACAGTTGAGAAACTGCAATCCCTTATCCAGCGTCTGTTGCTGAACGGCCTGATCGATAGCCGGTGCTGGTTCTGCAAGCGCCGATTCCGTCTCTTCCCCTTCCACGGTTGTTAATTTAATTCTTGATGGTATCCAGTAAATCAGATATATTAAAGCCGCCAGCCAGAATATGGCGCCGATGAGATGTTGCCATAATGAACCGGTCTTCTTTTGATTGACACAATTTCTGACGAGCGTGCGAGATGGCACCGGATCCAATTATGGATACGCAGATGTCTATACACATAGGGTTCATTCGTACACAGCAGGAGGAAAAGAGGAGTTTCTGAACTTAATTTGCATTTTCTTAGAAACTCGTCTTGCTTTTTTTTAACTAAGCATGTTCGAGTATGAATGAGAAAAATATGATGCCCGGCGTTGGCGAATCACAATTCAGATTTTACTCATTGCGATGTAAAATCTCGTCAGAGTTTTTAAAAAGTTTTTTCATTTTAATGGATTTCCATGGTGACACAAGCGCCGCGCAGTACACGCAGACCCGGTATTGCCAAAGGGATTACACCTCCCCCGGGGTGACACCATTTATGTCTGCTATCTCAACCAACACCGAATCGGATTGAATAGCGAATTGGCCGATAGAACCCATTACCAGGATTTAGTCTATGTATTTAAACGAAATTGTTGATGTCTTCAAAAGAAACAATGGGGCTGGCTATCTTGATTATTGCAAACAGTTGGCCAGGGAAGGACGGGTACGCTTCGAGTTTTTCCAGGAGGGATACTTCATCGCCCATGTTCGCGAAGGCGGGCGCGAGCATCGCGTCGAATTGCGATATGACACCCAACGGGCTACCGCGAACTGTTCATGTGCCAGGTATGGTGAATGCATCCA
>CAUJEL010000051.1 GCA_963169875.1 Candidatus Zhuqueibacterota bacterium | reverse complement strand
AGTGCTGGAGAAAAAAGTTAAACCCATTGTATAGCCACTTTCAGAGGGTTGTCACAAGGTTATCCTGGTAAGTCAATGTTTGTAGTTGCGATTTATTACAAATTAAAGCCGGCGAAAGCCGGTACTACGAACGTGTGCTATTCAGAATATGAACTTTCCTGTATTTGTGGTTACGATTGCATACGCATACATCAGCCGGCTAAAGCCGGAACTACGGACACGTGCTGATAGAGTAACATAACGAAATTGAATATTGCTGAAAATCCTCTCCTGGATAGAGTATTTCACGTTCCGGAAAACCCCGGTTCAATAATTGGGATACTGACTCATGAACCATCTCCTCGACACCATTGTAGAAATTTTTCACTACCTGCGCCAATACAAGGCCCGCACCTTCATGACCCTGTTCGGCATCATATGGGGCACGGTGAGCATCATCGTTTTGCTCGCCTTTGGCGTGGGGGTCAAGCACTCCATGAGCAAAAACATGCACGGCATGGGCGAGAGCATCGCCATCCTCTGGCCGGGACGCACCAGCATGCCGTTCAAGGGATTTGGCCGCGACCGCTACACCCATCTCAATGAGGAAGATGCTGACCTCCTGCGCCGGGAGATTCCTGAAATCCGCCGCATCAGCCCGGAATACTCCACCTGGCAGGTGGCGTTGCGCGTCGGCGAACAGGTCAACAAACCCAACATCTCCGGCATCATCCCGGAATACGCCGATATGCGCAACATCCAGTGCATGCCGGGCGGGCGCTGGATCAATGATCTCGATATGAAAGAGCGCAAGCGCGTCGTCTTTCTCGGCGATGAACTGAAAAAATATCTCTTTGGCGAAAAAACCGAGGCGGTCGGCCAATACGTCTACGTGGGCGACTCCCCCTTTCTCGTGATCGGCGTGCTCGTGCACAAGACCCAACCTTCTTCCTACAGCGCCCGCGATCAGGATCGCGCTTTTATACCGGCCTCGACCTTTCAGTCCATGTTCGGAAATCGTTACATCAACAACATCGTCTATCAGATAAGCCACCCCTTGCTGTCGGAAACCATCCAGAACAAAGTCTATGAGGTGCTCGGTAAACAGAAGCAGTTCGATCCCAAAGACAAGCAGGCCCTGGGCATCTGGGACACCACGGAGATGGACAAGTTCATGTACTATTTCACGCTGGGGTTTAATCTCTTCATGGGACTGATCGGCGTCATGACGCTGACGGTCGGCGGCATCGGCCTGGCCAACATCATGTATGTCATTGTTCAGGAGCGCACCTCCGAGATCGGCATCCGCCGCTCCATCGGCGCGAAACGGCATCATATCATGACCCAGTTTCTGCTCGAATCTTTCATCATCATCGCCGTCGGAGCTGTGGCGGGATTCATCCTGGCGTTTCTCATCATCCAGGGCGTGGCTGCGCTGCCCTTTGAAGAATATGTCGGCGATCCAACCCTCAACGGACAGGTGGCCTTTATCACCACATTCATACTCGGACTGGTCGGTCTGGTGGCCGGATATTTTCCGGCGCGCAAAGCCGCCCAGCTCAGCGTCATCGAGTGTCTGCGTTACTGACCTTTATACAGGATGATCAAGATGCATATCTGGCTGCTGATTCAGGAATTCATACAGGACATCAAAAAACAAAAGCTGCGCGCATTCCTCACCACCTTTGCCATCACCTGGGGCACGCTGGTGGTGATTCTGCTCATGGCCTTTGGCGCCGGCCTCAGCTTCCGCATGCGCGAAGGTCTGCTCAATGCCGCGGATCGCATCATCACGGTGTGGCCGAACCAGACGTCGGTTAAATACGAAGGACTGCCCATTGGCCGCCGTATCCGTTTCACCGAAGCGGACGTGGATTTGTTGAAACAATCCATTCCCATGATCGACATGGTCAGCGCGCAGCAGGGCAAGTACGCCACCCGTTTGCGCAACGGCGACAAGACGGCGCTGACCTACATGGAAGCGGTATATCCCAGCTTTGAGTTCATGCGCCGTATGTACCCCGCAGCCGGTGGACGCTTTCTCAACGAACAGGATCTGCAGCTTAAACGCCGCGTGGTCTTTCTCGGCAGCGTCATCACGGAGGAGGTGTTCGGAAAAGAAGATGCCATCGGTAAAATAGTGGAGATCGACGGCCTGCCCTTCACCGTGGTGGGCGTGCTGCCGAAAAAAATGCAGACTGCCATGAACAACGGACCCGACGACCGCCGTGCGGTCATTCCCTATTCTACATTCCAGAGCATCTACGGCTGGCGTTATCTCAACAGCATCATCATCAAGCCGGCACATGACCGCGACAGCGAGATCATCCAGAGCGAAATTTTCCGCGTGCTCGGCCGTAAGCATCGTTTCGATCCCAAAGACGACAAGGCCCTGTTCGTCTGGGACATCAACGAAGCCGTGGCCATCCAGGACAAAATCTTTCTCGGCATCAATATTTTCATGGCCGTTATCGGCTCCATGACATTGATCATCGCCGGCGTCGGCGTCGCTAATATCATGTATGTGGTGGTCAAGGAGCGCACCCGCGAAATCGGCATCAAGCGCGCCGTGGGCGCCAAACGCTGGCATATCATGTTCCAGATCATTTTCGAATCCCTGCTCATCGCCACCATCGGCGGCATCGGCGGACTGGTGCTGGCGGTCGGCATCATCAAGTTGGTATGGCTGATTCCAGCGCAGGAGGGCGCGATGCAGTTCCTGGGACGGCCGCTACTGTCGACCACGGTCATGACCCTGGCAGTCACCATCCTCGGCACCATCGGACTTTTGGCGGGTTACTTTCCCGCGCGCAAAGCCGCGCGCATCGATCCGGTGGAGGCGCTGCGCTATGAGTAAAAAGCTTATCTTACTTTCCGGCCCCTCCTGCGTCGGCAAGTCACCACTTTTGAAGGCCCTGCCGCGGGTCTATCCGCAGCTGCAGTATGGCGTGCCGGTGCTATTTTCCAGTCGCAAGCCCAGGCCGGGCGAGGTGGAAGGGATTGATTTCAGATTCCGCAGCGAAGAATGGATACGCGCATTGGATCAGAAACAGTATCTTGTCGGCAAGGCGCGCACCATCATTCAGGCGCTGGATCTGCATGAAGTGCACTCCATGTTTGAAACCTTTGACACCCTGGTTCTGGAAATCTATCCGACGCTGGGAAAAGCCTTTCAGGCGCATCCGGCGACGCAGAAACTGCCCGATTTTAAGCTGGTGACGGTTTTTCTCAGTCCGCTGACGGATGCCGAAACAGCTGAAATACAAAAGAATATGGGATTTCCAACCCCGGCCGATGCGGTGGCAGCGGTGATGCTGCCCAAACTGATCGCCCGTTCGCAGAATCAGGGCAAATTGATCACGCCGGCAGAGGCGGCGGATTTGCAGCTCCGCGCCAGCCGCGCCTGGGATGAAATCCAGATGGGTAAAGGCTACGATCATCTCATCGTCAATCACGACGGCGAGGATTCGCGCAACTGGAAATACACGCCGCCGCTCGGGGAGGCAGGGGAAATGCTGCGACGGTTTGCAGAGATTATCTCGTCATAATCGTCTTGCAGATGGATAAAATATTTCCTATATTATCGGGAACAAAGATGTACCGTGATTCGTTTCAACAACAGCCATGGGGACGAATCTGGTTTCGACGGGAATCATGGTGGTAGTGGACGCATGCCGAGGATCTCGGTGCCCTCGTTAATCATCCGGGAAATCAATTAAACGCAGATAATTACGCGTACGCTCTGGCTGCCTAATTAAAGGCAGCCTCGTTCACCGCTGGTTGTGCCTGCTGGGTCAGTGGATGAACGTCGATCACAGCGGGATAGTCACACGGCACGTTCTGGGCCGCGGGATGAACCTTTACAGAACTGGCTCTGGTCCGTTTCGTCCTTTGCGCAAGACCTGAGCGAGATTTCAGCAGAGGAACAAGCATGTAGTGGCTGCTATGGCCGGGTTTTCGGACGTGGGTTCGACTCCCACCGT
>CAUJEL010000050.1 GCA_963169875.1 Candidatus Zhuqueibacterota bacterium | reverse complement strand
GGAGTATGTCTTCCAGACCATACTGGACTATCCCTTCCACAAATTAGCTGATCTGCTGCCCCAGAACTGGAAGATCCGTTCCCAAAACTAAGCCGCTCCCACTCCTTCCTGGTGGGGTGTGCTTGGCCGAATGCTTACGTTTTTTTCCCCTTCTGACCAATTCTGGCTGTTGAATCGTGGATCAGTATTGGGTGTATAACTGGGACTGTCGCTGAAAATAACATCACCGCTCTTGTTGAACCAGACATGATCGTAACTGCTGCCCACTTCATAAGAATCACCGGTTTCTGGATTTTTATACACCTCGGTGCCGCGGATATATTCAGAAAAGCCATCGCGCTCACCGTCGCTGCTGCGGATGGCTCTATTATTTCTTTCCAGGATGCTGCTGATTTCAGCCTGGGCATCGCGCGCCTGCTGCCAGACCCGGTAGCGGTAATTCTGCGATTTAACATACCAGCCCGGATTCAGACGGATGCTTTTCAGGATGGTCACAAGTAGGGGCGCCGCTTCTTCGATCTGACCTCGCTCGGTATATAATGTGAATAAGGTCGTCAATCCCCAATTGATGTTCATGCTCATGCCATCGATGCTATTGATGACCCGGGTCAGGAGCAAACCTCCGAACAAGTCGAAAGACACGCCTTTTTCGCTGTAGCGGCCTTTGAATTGCACCGCATCATACTCCCAACGTCCGCCGCTTTGAATGACGGCCTGCCCGTGCAGCGTGTTCTCACCATTTTTTCGCGCTGCGTTGATGGCTGCAATATCCGGTTTGATTTCGGTCAACGCCAGGTCGGGAAGCTGCTGCTGCAACTGCGGCAGCACCATCTGCTCAACAAAATCTGCGGCTGGCATGGGTGGCAGCACGCGCAAACCATTATAGGTGCCATCGAAGGCTGGATTATTCATCATCATTTGCCATACCGGACCTGTCCCATAGGTGTAACTGGTTTCTCCCCTGATTACAGCAACCCCGCGTGTCTCCGTGGCATTATCCACCTGTAAAACTTCTGTTTTGCTCAAATTCGGCGGCGGGGAGTAACTCACAGATCCTTTTATTTTCCACCCATCCGGAACCAGGACAAAATAGGCGGTTTCATTAAAATTGGTATCGGTGATACCCTTGCGCCGCAAAACAGTGGGGGCTGCACCTTGAACCGCCGGAACGACCAGGGCCCATACAAAGGGCAGCAACAGAGCAAGCATCAGAAAAAAAGGTCTTTCGTCATTCATCGTGTTCTCCTCCCTAGCGCATGAGTACCATTTTGCGTATCTGCGTGAAATCATTCACCTGCAGGCGGCAGTAATAGTGGCCCGAGGCGATTGTGCGCGCATCCCATTGCACATGATGTTCGCCTTGCGCTTGCGGTGCATCCACCAGCGTGGCGACGCACTGTCCCAGCACATTATGGATGGTGAGACGCACACGGCTACGCTGTGGTAACTGATAAGCAATGGTCGTGAGCGGATTGAATGGATTGGGATAATTCTGCGCCAGATGGAACACACCCAATGGCTTGCCCGCCGCGGCAACCGATGAAACGGTCTCGTCAGACGGCTGTCCAATCCAGATATCGGACAGGTAAAATTTCAGGCCGCTTTGCGATACCCGCGTTGAGAACGAAAAGAGTTCGATCTGTGAAGTATCAAAATCCGTCTCCGCGGTGAAATTGCGCAAAGGGATTTGCAGGTTGTGCCAGGCGCCGTCGAAATAACCCGCGGAACGATCCAGTGTGAAAGAGGCATTTTTACGGTTTTTGCTGGTGCACAAAATGTTGAGCGTATCAGCATCAACCGGCGCTTTCAACGCCAGCTTGAGCGTATCGTCGATCAGTATATTGCGCATATCCAGCAGTGGATCGAAACGCCAGCGCACCATGCTGGTCATGTTTGGCAACGGCTGCCAGCGCAGGGCATTGGTGCCCGGCCGGCAGCCAGCGCCGGTTTCCACAGCAGAGGCCGCTGCGTTGGAAAAACCTTTGACCCGAAATGTCTGATTATAATCAAACCCATCAAAAAAGATGATAGGGGGATGCGGTGCGGGATATGAGGAGGGCGAGCCCTTCCACAAATCCGCCAGGAAGATCCAGATGTTATCCTTGCTCTGATTGCACCACATGGAAATCTGAACTACCTGCGTACTGTCAAATCCTGCTTCCGCTGTAAATTCGCGCAGTGGTTTGGTGAGGGTGTGCCATTTGTAGTCAAAGTTGGCAGCGGATGGCAGAATGGGCGTGTAAAACCGTTTTCCATTTTGAGAGACCAATCCGAAAAAGAGGGTATCGCAACCCGATTGCACTTTGTACGAGATCGTCAGGCTGAAGAACGGAATCGTGGCACGCATATCCTCTACATCAAGGAGCGTCCAGGAGACACTGCTGTTAGAGTTCGTGCCCGTTTGAATCCACAGGACGCCGTCGCTGCCGATACGGGCGCCCTCGCCGATCCGCAACCCCGACCGGGGATCGGCGCCGCTGAATACCAGTTCGCCATAAGCTTGCGGCGCTGAACTGCCATCGAACCAGGCAGAGGATTCGAAACGGGCATTGATATCTGCGGCCTGAAGCCGCTTGAAGTGGCCCTCCATGCGGCGGTCAAAATCTTCATAATCACGCAAGGAAACTTGCGTCCAGGCGACTTCAGAGAGGGCACACAGGCGCGGGAACAGCATATACTCGGCGTGGCGTTCCGTGGCGATATATTCGGTCCAGAGATTGGCCTGGGCGCCGAGAATAAACCGGCTTTCATCCGGTGTCAGTGCCGACGGCACTGGTTCCAGCGAGTAAACCTGCTCGATGGGCACATAGCCGCCGATGGCTTTGGGTTCCCCCTGCTGCGCCTGATAGTAGTCAAAATAACAGTGTGAAGTAGGTGACATCACCACCTCGTGTCCGGACCGAGCGGCTGCGACGCCGCCTTCAAAACCGCGCCACGACATCACCGCGGCATTTGGCGCGATGCCACCTTCGAGGATTTCGTCCCAGCCGATAAGGCGGCGCCCATGAGCCCGTAAAAACGCCTCGATGCGGCGGGTGAAATAGCTCTGCAATTCAGCCTCGCTGTTCAATCCCTCCTCTTGCATCCGCTTTTGACAAAGGTCATGAGCGCGCCAGCGGTCTTTGGGGCATTCGTCGCCCCCGACGTGAATGAAGGGGCTGGGGAACAGCTCCATCACTTCGCTGAGAACATCCTCAAGAAAAGTAAATGTAGTCTCCTTGCCCGGACAAAAAACATCGCCAAAGATGCCCCAATTGGTTTGTACCGGAATGGCAGCGCCGGTGCAACTCAACCACGGATAGGCGGCGATGGCTGCGGTGGAATGCCCCGGCATCTCGATTTCCGGCACTATGGTGATGGCGCGTTCGGCCGCATAGGCGACCACTTCGCGAATTTCCGCCTGGGTGTAAAAACCGCCGTGGGGAATGCCATCGCCGAGCGTTCCTTTACGCCAGGCGCCGACATCGGTGAGCAGGGGATATTTCTTGATCTCAATGCGCCAGCCCTGATCATCAGTGAGGTGCCAATGAAAAACGTTCATCTTGTACATCGCCAGCATGTCGATGTATTTCTTGACAAAATCCACAGAGAAAAAATGGCGGCAGACGTCCAGATGCATGCCGCGCCAGCGAAACCGTGGCGAATCGGTTATGAGCACACCCGGCAGGCTCCAGACCATATCGGGATGAGCGGATTTGCTTTCCACTTCAACCGGCAGGAGTTGATAGAGGGTCTGTGCGGCATAAAAGAAACCAGGGGGCGCCTGGGCGATCATATGCACGCCAGCGGACGTGACTTGCAGTTGATAGCCCTCATCCCCCCATTCAGGGCTCACGCCAGCGCTGTCAAAAACAATGATATCGGTTGTCGCAGCACCTGCAGTGAGCGGCGCAGTTGGCAGCGGCAAGCCAGTCACCACGCGCAGCTTTTCGGCAAAACGCAGGACGTAACCGTCGAGTCCGGCGATGGAGGCATCATAGAATATTTGCGTGGACGCAGAGAGTGTATAAGTTCCAGGTAAGGTTTGCAGTTCCAGCGGCTGCGGAATGATCTGGATTTCTGCAGCTGCCGATACAGATAAAATATAAATTAGCCAGAGTAATAGTGATTTTTTCATGAGGGACTCCAGGGAAATCTTTTTGAGATGGAATCATTCCACCACGATTTCATCCACAAAAATCCACGCTTTGCCACCGGCGCCGGGATGATCCGGCGGACACACGCCCCTGTTTGTCGCCTTCACTTTGACATAGCGCGCTCGCAAATCGGGAAATGCTTGCGCAAAGGCTTCCACGCGGGCGCTGCCAGATTCGCCAACTGCGCCATTAGTTAATGACGACAAATGGGCGAACACCCTTCCATCTTCTGAAAAAGCGTACTCCACCGTAAGCGGCAGAAAGATCCACGAATCCCGGTTTTCCAGAAAGGTGGTTTTGACACCACGAATGCTCAATGGTTTGCCGAGGTCGATCACCGCTTCCATATCGCTCGCTTCAAAACCAAGCCAATGGCCATCCACATGGCTGAGGCTGCCATGCAGGCCATCGATCAGGGTGAACGGGCCTCTCCCGGCGTAGCGGCGGCTGGGGCGCTGCATCAGTTCGATCTTTTTTCCGCTGGCCTGATGAATGAGGAAAGTCTGATTCAACACAGTGCCCATCCGCTCACCGTTGTGATAAAGCACCGCTTTGAGATCGGAAGTTTTTTTGATATATAATGGCTTATCGAACCGGGGAGAGCCCGGATGAGGTTCAGTGCCGTCCAGGGTGTAGTGGATCTGCGCCTCCGGGACCGGCGTTCCAAGCTGCACGGTTATGCCGCTGCGGCCGGGCTCAGAGGTCACTGCGGCGGAGATTTTAAAAATGCTCCTGGCATAGTGAATGCCCGCAGCATCCAGCCGCGGCAGCCACGAAAAGACGCGGACGATGAAATCATCCCACTGTCGCGCCTCCTTGGGCGACCATACGACTTCCGCCAGCGCCAGCAGGCGCGGAAAGAGCATGTACTCCGCATGCTGCGGCGTGGTGATGAATTCAGTCCACAGATTGGCCTGGGCGCCCAGAATATGACGCGACTGCTCCGCGTTCAGTTCCTCGGGCGTTGGCTCAAACTCATAGACCTTCTCCAAAGGCACATAACCGCCGATGGCCAGCGGCTCGGTGTCGGCAGATCCTTGATAATAATCGAAATAACAGTGCGAAGTGGGCGACATCACCACGTCATGGCCGGATTGCGCGGCCTGGATGCCCCCTTCCATGCCGCGCCACGACATCACCGTGGCCTGGTGCGCAAGCCCGCCTTCGAGGATTTCATCCCATCCGATCAGGCGGCGATTCCTGCTGCTGAGGAATCGCTCCATCCGCTTGATGAAAAAGCTCTGCAGTTCCGCCTCATCCTTCAAGCCCTCCTGACGGATGCGAGCCTGGCACTTTTGACATTTTTTCCATTCGCCCTTGTCCGCTTCGTCGCCGCCCACATGAATAAAAATTCCGGGGAAGAGATCGATGACTTCATCCAGGACATCCTCAAGGAAAAGGAACGTGCTGTCGTTGCCGCCGCAGTAAATTTGTGAGATGGGCCAGACACTGCCCGTCGGCACCGTGAAGGGACCGCCCGTGCAGGAGTACTGCGGATAAGCCGCCAGGGCCGCCATGGCATGCGCGGGCATTTCGATCTCGGGGACAATGGTGATGAATCGTTCCCGGGCATACGCGACCACCTCGCGAATCTCTGCCTGCGTATAATATCCGCCATAATTGGGGATCTCGTCCGGCTGCTGCGGCGGACGCTTGCTCCAATGCTGGCCGCTGCGGTCGACGCGCCAGGCGCCCACCTCCGTCAGCCGTGGATATTTTTTAATTTCAATGCGCCAGCCCTGATCATCCGTGAGGTGCCAATGGAACGTGTTCATCTTGAGGGCAGCCAGGTGATCGATGAATCGAAGGACCACCTCTTTGGGCTGGAAATGGCGCGCCACATCGAGCATCATGCCGCGCCAGGCATAGCGCGGTTGATCTTCGATCTCGAGACACGGCAGTTGTACCGCTGCCGGCGCGTCTCTTTGCGCACCCTCCCAGGCGGCCGGAAAGAGCTGCTTCAACGTCTGCAATCCGTAGAAGATTCCCTGCGGTGCCATGGACGCGATGACAATGCCGTCTGGCGCAATTTTCAAACGATACCCTTCCGGACCGAGCCTTTGCAACTGCGCATCCAGCAACAGACGCACCCCGTTCATGGCTGCTGAGCCAGCCGGTTCGACCACTGGTCTCCAGCCGGCGCTGCGCTGCAGCCACGCAGAAAATCCATCCGCCAGCAGCTGCAGTTCTGCATGGCTTTCCGTGAAAATGCGGGTATCCTTGCTATATGCAAAGACACCCGCCTGCATGGCCATCTGAGCCGGTTTGGGAATGATGGCCGGGACAGCCGTCTCCTTCACTCTTTTCAAACGTCCCGTTCCGGCACAGACAATAAAAAGTAACGACAAGCCCATCACCACGACACCATTCGCTTTCTGCATACATGACTCCAATGAATCAGTACTGTCCGGTTATCCTGAAAAACGCACTTAACCTTAATCAAAAGCAGGAAATTTGGCATGAAATGATTTCAAATCGATCCTAACAAAAATTGCTTTCTATCTTACAAATAATTAATAATCTATTGAACTATGATTTTCGCAACAACCGGACACTGGTGCCGATGAATTACAAAGTGACAATATCCAGGGCCGGCCAGGTTTTCCAGCGCCCCCGCGTGAAATCGGGAAATTCCATGGGACGCCCGCGTTTGGCTACGGAGCGCTCACTCAGTTCCGAGACACAGGACCAGGCGGCCGCATCATAGACATCCATATCCATGGGCTGACCGTGCAACAGACAGTGGATCAGCCGGTAGCACTCGATGTAATCCATGCCGCCATGCCCCGCGCCTTTGGATTGATCTTCAAGCGCTTTCCACAGAGGGTGTTCATGTTCTGGAAAATAGGTTTCCATGGCATCCCATTGGTGGGGATTGCTTTTTCCTTCGATGTACACACGATGGGGCCATTTTTCCGCGATGCCTTTGGTCCCTTGCACACGATTAATGCGCGTATAGGGCCGCGGTGAAGACGTATCATGGATCAACGTGATGAGCTTGCCGCCCATGGTGCGGATCAGGCTGGTGTTGATATCGCCGAGGGCGTACTTTTGTCTGGCGCGCGGATCATCACTGCCAAAGCGGGATTCACTATAGAGATTCAAACCACGCGACACGCTGCTGATTGATACGAGGTAATCAAATTGATCGCCACGGTTGATGTTCATGCACTGCGCCACCGGTCCAAGTCCATGGGTGGGGTAAAGATTACCGTCGCGGCGTATGGAATGGGGGGTGCGCCACACCGCCTCATACTCATTGTTAAATTTCACCGGACGAAGGTCGTGGAGATAGCCCGCCTCGGCGTTGATGATTTCTCCCAGCATGCCCTTGCGCACGAGATTGAGGATGAGGAGCTCCTGGCGGTCATAGCAGCAATTCTCCATCATCACACAATGCTTCTGATATTTCTCAGCGGTCTCCACCAGCTCCCAGCATTCCTCGATGGTGACAGCGGCCGGCACTTCGGTGGCTGCATGCTTGCCGTTTTTCATGGCAGCAACGCAAACAGGCACATGCCACTCCCAGGGCGTGGCCGTAAAAACCAGATCGATATCCTCCTCTTCGCAGAGGCGGATGAAATCGGTCTCACCGCGGCTGTAGCCGCGCGGTTCGGGACGGCCGGCATCGACGACGAGCTTTTGCGCTGCGGCAACCCGGTCGGCTTTGATATCGCAGAGGGCGGCGATTTCGACGTTTTCAATCTTTAAAAAATTACGGACATGACTGGTGCCCTGAAGTCCGACACCGACGAAAGCCATGCGCACCTTTTGCAGCGGAGCTGATGAGAACAGCTTTTCGGGCGCCTCCTTTTTGCCATGGGTGCGCCCCTCACACCCCAGCATTGATGCCGCGGCCAGGGCGCCCAATCCTGCCAGACTGCCCGACTTTAGGAAAGAACGGCGATCCACGGACTCTTCATTGCGTCTTTGATCCTGATTCTGCATTGACATGATACCTCCTCTATTCTATGATGATTTCATCGGCAAATAACCACGCCTTGCCACCGGTGCCTTTGTGCCACTCCGGACATAACCCCCTGTTTATGACTTTTAAACGAATGTAGCGAACCTCCTGGGGTGTGAACGCGATGGAAAGCTCGTACGTCTGTGCCTTTGCAGAAGGTTTCACCGCAGCCTTCCAGTCGCCGGACTGGATATATTCCAAGCCATCGACCGAAAAGAAGAGCTGTATCTCGGCCGGCAAAAATATCCAGGCATTCTGATCTTCCAGACAGCTCAACCTGATCTGGTGCACAAGCCTTGGAGCGCCCAGATCGATGGTTGCATCCAGATCGTCCTTCTCAAATCCGACCCATTGCGGATCGTGATAATCGAGACCGCCGTACTCACCGTTGATGAGCGACAATTCGCCCCAACCGGCGTATTTGACCGAAGGCGGCTTTTCCAGCATGAGACGTTTCACGCGATTGATCCTGGTGAATCGCGCGGCGGCCACCGGGCTGGCCACCTTGCCCGTCTCCAGCGCCACAGCCTTGAGTTCAATTGATTCGGAAAGCGTGATGGCGTCCTGATACTTTGACGATGCTGAAGTGGGCGTTGAACCGTCCAGAGTGTAATAAATAGTTGCGGCCGGTTCAGGAGAAGTCAGCCGCACGGTCTCCTGCTCGAGGAACAGGCCGCGCGCCGTGCTGGCATGCTTGCTGGTGCTGATCTGCGGCGCAGCGCTCACCTTCAGCTGCCTGCCGTTTATTTTGAACACGTAGGCGTATTTGCAGGGACGATTGGCGGCCCTTTGCAGCGACGCCGGCAATGTGATGACCATTTCGCCGCTGCGGTTGTTTCGCCAGGTCAGGGCTTTTTTGTATCCGAGAAGATATATTTTGGATCCCTTTTTAGGCGCCACGTAGCGCAATTTGACCTGTTTTCCCGGCCAGCCGAGATGAATGGCATAGATGGTAGCGCCGGATTTGCTTCTTGTGTAGTAAATGTTTTCGCCCTCTTTGTATTCCGGCAACGTGCGCGTGGCATAGATGGCTGCGCCGTTGACGCGCAACCAGCGGCCCATTTCCCTGAGCCGGTAGATGCTCTCATCGGGGATTAATCCTGCAGCGGTCGGCCCCACGTTCAAGAGATAGTTTCCGCCTTTGGCAGTCACTTCGATCAAATTCTGGATCAGCGTTTCACTGGATTTCCAATTTTCATCGAACTTTTTATAACCCCAGGAATCGTTCATGGTCATGCAGGATTCCCAATCCCTGGCGGCATTACCCTGATTGAGGATTTCCTGTTCCGGCGTGCCGAAATCGCCCGCCGAAGTGGCGTCTTCACTCATGCCCTGCATGCCGCTGCGTCCTTTGCCGACGCGATTGTTGATGATGATCTGCGGCTGCAGACCGCGCACAAAGCGGTAAAGGTCCTTGCCCTGTCCCTCGCTCCATTCTTCGATCCACTCCCCGTCGAACCACAGCACGGCAATTTTACCGTACTGGGTCAGCAGCTCGCGAAGCTGCGGTTTCATATAGGTGTCGCGATAGGTGGGAAAATTCTCATATTTGGCATCCGGGTGGTGCCAGTCCATGATGGAATAATAGAAACCGAGACGAATGCCCTGTTTCTTGCAGGCCGCTGCGAGTTCCTTGAGGACGTCGCGCTTGAAGGGCGAAAAATCGAACAGATCGTACCCGCTGACGCGGGAGTTCCACATGCAAAAGCCATCATGGTGCTTGGAGGTGATGATGAGGTACTTCATGCCCGCAGCCTTGGCCAATTTCGCCCAGTAAGTGGCATCGAACTGCACCGGCTTGAACTGGCGGGCGTATTCTTCATAGACCGGCACCGGGATATTCTCATTATACATGAGCCATTCGGCGCTGCTGCTGCTGTTCTGCCCGTTATAGACGCCCGCGGGAACGGCGTAGGGTCCCCAATGGATGAAAAGACCGAATTTGGCATCGCGCCACCAGCGCATGCGTTCATCAAACGCCGTCTTCGTCTCCGCCCGGGCCAGAGAAAGAATCATAAGCAAAGTGATGAAGATAATAAATACTGTTATTTTTTTCATGAGACATCCTCCTTTGTGAGGTTGCCATGCATTACCCGTCTGATCTTTTCCTAGAGTACAAGCTTCAGCATTTTTAAGTCTTGTGCTCAGGCTCCGGCTTGGACACGCTCTGGCAGCTCTTGTCACTCCCAAGCTGGAGTTTGGGAGCGAGCGTGTATGTTCGGCTCATTCAATATACTCAAACACCCATGCGTCCTGGCACGGCGGCTGCTGGCGTACGAAATCGGGCACATGGATGCGGATGCCATGCTCGGTGCGCTTCCAGGACAGATCCTTTACATAGCCCAGGAGGCGCAGCTTTTGGGGTGCTTTTCCGGGCAGCATGGGCAATGCGACAGTTTCGGGAAGGGTCTCCTCGGTTTCAGCCCCCAGATAGATGGCGAAGCGGCGGCCGGTTTTGCTTTGGGTGAGACAGATATTGCCTGATTTATAAGGCGCCAGGGGATGCGTATCATAGATGGCAGCCTGGTTCACCGCCATCCATTGGCCCAGGGACTTGAGGCGTTCATACACCGCCTCTGGCCACTCACCGTTGGCGTCGGGTCCGACATTGAGCAGGAAATTGCCGCCTTTGGCGACGATGTCCACCAGCAGATGGATCAACTGCCGCGGCGATTTGTAATGATCATGGGGATTGAAGGACCAGGCATTGCCCATGGTCATGCAGGTTTCCCAGGGATAATCGAGCGGCTGCCCGGGGACCTGCTGTTCCGGCGTGCGATAGTTTTCGTAGGGACCGGTCACGGTGCGGTCGACCATGATCAAGCCTGGTTGCTGGCGCCGCGCCATGGCGGCAATGGCGGCCATATCAATATCCTGATCATAGGGTTTCATGCCGGCCCAGGCGCGAATGTCATCGGTGATGCTCGCTTGGGGACGCACCCAGCCGCCGTCGAGCCAGAGGATATCGATACGGCCGTAATCGCGCATGAGTTTTTCGATCTGGGTGGAAGTATATTCCTTGAAACGCTGCCAGCGTTGCGGGTATCTGGCGGGATCGTAATTGACGTTGCGGTCGGGCGTTGCCCACTCGGGCGCCCAGTAATCGGGCGAATGCCAGTCGGGCTTGGAAAAATAGGCGCCAATGAGAAAATCATTTTTTCGGAAGGCATCAAAGAGGGCCCGGGTGACATCCGCCCGCGGATGGCTGTGAAACGGGCATGACGGATCCGTGATTTTGTAATCCGTGCCCGGGCTGTCGAACATGCAGAAACCGTCGTGATGTTTCGTGGTGAACACGACATAACGCATCCCTGCCGCTCTGGCCGCTTCAGCCCATTTTTCAGGATTAAAACGGACTGGATTGAAGGTTCGCGGCAGTTTTTGATATTCCGCGACGTACTCGACGTAATTGCGGCCGTTGCGGCTGCACCACGGTTCATCCTCGGAGCAGATGGACCAGGACTCGACCACGCCCCACTGGCTGTAGGGTCCCCAATGCATCATCAGGCCGAATTTGCGGCTCTGCCAGTCATCGAGGTTGGCCTGAACAGCGGGCGGCAGTTCCTGGCTGCGCACCAGCAGGGAACAGGCCATAAGAAGCAAACAACACAGATGCAGAGAGACCGGAAAAGAATGGTAGTGCATGGCGGATATCCTCACATGATCACAATTATTTATATGTTACAAAAATAATTGTGAAATTGCCACAAAATAATCAGCATAAATATCGATATGCAAGCCGGAGTATGGCAAATCACTGTAAATAAGCAGGAGGCATTACTCTGACTGCATGAGTGACGTCGTCTGGATCCGCCAGTAACAAAAATCATAATGCTGCGTATACAGGGGCAACACGACAGGGGTTTATGCTCGAACCGCACGACGCTCTCATGGCCAGTCCTCGTAATCATCAAGGAGCACCAAATGGCACTGCGTTATGATGCTTTAGTATGGTATTCCTTTATACTCCTCCCCGTCGTATTTCAACCCCAAATGCAGGCACAACCCATCCATTTCATCGCAGCCAGTCCCGCCCCATCACCAACCATTCATCAACCACTGCATGATTCTGCAGGAGTATCAGGATATTTTGCATCCACCCTCACGCCGCCCGAGCGTTTATTGGCGAGAGAAAGTGCAACCTTCGCCATCGTCACCTATACAGGGGATGCCATCCAGGAGCGCTCCACCAGAGTATTCATTAAAAGCCTGCGCGACCGCGGCGGAAAATATAAAAATGCGCCGATTTATGTGGTGTTAACCGATCCGGAATATATGCCTGGCCGGTCTCTGACAGGCGATAACATCCATATACTGACCCTGGAAATGGATTCGACCTGCAGCACCTATCCATTGGCGGTAAAGGCCTTTGCCGCCGCCCGGGTCGAAGCAATCGTCAAAGATCATTGTTCCACACTCGCCTGGTTTGATCCGGCGACCCTGATCCTTGATTCATTGGACGAACTCGATCTTGAGAATCGCCACGGCGTCTCAGTTCGTCCGGTTTCCCTCGTCAATACCATCGGCATCCCGCCCGCTACAGAACCCGATGCATACTGGAAGCCCCTCTATCAGGCGCTGGACCTGAATTATCAGACCCTGCCGGGTTATACGACGATCGTGGATGAAAAACCCATACAGCCCTATTTCAATTGCGAAATATTTTCAGTCGATCCCCGGCGCGGCATTTTTGCAGAATGGGCGCGGCAACTGGCTCAGTTTATAAAAAATGAGACCTATCAAAAAGAGGTTTGTACCACTTTCCTGCGCCGGCTCTTTCTGCATCAGGCGGTCCTCAGTGCCGTCATCATAGCCCGGGTTGCGCCTGAAGAGATCAAGCCACTCTCTATTCGAACTTCCTATCCCTTTGGCCAACACGATCAGCTTGCCAGCTCCAAGAAAGTGAAAACCCTCAACGAGCTGTCGGCGGCTATATTTGATTATCAATGGGAAAAAAATCCCAACTGGCTGGAGAAAATTCCTGCTGAGGGGCCGTTGAAAGAGTGGCTGATCGAGGCTTTTATCGAATATCGCAAATGATTAGAACATCTCCATCGCATCGAGGGTTTCTGCAATGCCGATTCATCATCGCACATTCAGCAGCCAACATAAAGCTGTTGTGTTACACAAGTTTTTAACAAAGGAGTTGCCATGAACGTACCTGAAGACAAGCCGGGTGAGATGGCCCGGTTTAGGGAAGGACCGGCCCTCTTGGAGGAAGTTGTTAAGGGACTGACAGAAACCGACCTGGACGCGCCTAAAGTAAATAATGATTCGAAATCGAAATTACAGTGCCAGCGTGCGTCACATGGCTGGGCTGACTGCATCTCTAAAATTTGCTTCGCCTGCAAGGTTAAGGTGCACGAGAGGTAGATAATACCATTGACATAAATCGCGACATGTATTTGAATCATGACTTCGATCGGTCAGGAGAGGGATTCCCCGGGCGATCAGGCCTATATTTTTTGTAACAATTCAAACCAGCCAGTCACGATTCACAAGGAGGCTTCACATGAGATCAACTGGTTACAAAATTGTTACGATCCTGTTCGTCTTTTTGTCAGCTGTTGCTTTCAGCCAACAGAACCTGCCGCAGTTACGCACCAGCCCAAGAGCCAGGGTGGAACAGAATGTCGGTTTTGCCAATATAGCCATCGAATATGGCCCTCCCGGAGTCAAGGAACGGGAAATCTGGGGGAAATTGGTGCCCTGATCTGGCCGAAGGAGTGGCTGATACTGCTGCTCTCGGACAACGAATCCTAATACTTGATTACATCAACTTGATTTACTCAGACCCCGTTTTTCATCTCGCCAGCAGCATTTTGCCAGTCAGCTGCAGCGAACCCATGCGGACTTTATAAATATACACCCCTGAAGCCAGTTGCTCCGCGGAAAAGTGCACCTCATGGTGACCCGCCTGCAAACGACCGGATTGCAATGTTTGCATCTCGCGGCCCAACAGATCAAAAACCTTGATTTCGACATCCTCCGGCGCTGCCATATCAAATTTGATGATGGTGCCGGCATTGAACGGATTGGGATAATTACCGTATAACTGGAAAGCCTCCACCGGCTCGGTTGCGACCACTGTCGCATCGGTTTTATCCGTGTATACGATCTCCAGAAAGGGCCGGCAGCCCTCGCTGTATTCGCTCGCTTTGAAGCCGAGCCCGGTCAGGCATTCATCCACCACCATGAGTCCGTGATTGGGCCGCGAGCCACTGCACCATTGCTGCACCACGGCGGTGATGTTGGTGGGGGGATAAAAAGCGTGATCCCAGCTGGCAGGATCCGAGAGATGCAGAATCAGCGCCACCGGCGCCGTCATGTCCGCATCACCGCCCGGCGTTGTCCATGGATGACCAGAGGAGGCATTGTTCCAGGTGGCGCTGTATTCATCCCATGCTGTATTCATGGGATAAATCTTGATATACTCATTGTCATGAAAATTATTCTGATTCCAGACGTAGAACCCAACCTGCGCGGAGAGGATTTGCTTGCCGTTCAGCGCCGCGGGAAGATTGAATTTGATGAGAAGCCGGTCGACCTCGCCGGGACAGCAGTCCCACCCGTAATTGTTATTCGGATCATTCTTATAGATGAACGTATCATCCACGTCATCGGTATTTTCCAGCCGGATGGTTGTTTGCACTTGACTCGGGTCCAGGGTTGTGGCTGATACAGTGCCGGAGAGTGCCGATTCATTGCCCGCGACGTCAAAGGCCAGAACCTGGTACTGGTAGGTGGTCTTGGGCGTCAGACTCGAGTCTTCATAGTGTATCTCTGTGATATTCGCAATTTCTGCGCCGTTCCGGTGTACGCGGTATCCGGCGACAGCAGAATTATCGCTCGCGGGGTTCCAATGGAGATCAATTTGTGTCGCAGAAACCGGAATCGCGGTTAATCTCTCCGGCGTTGACGGCGGCTGGCTATCGGATGGTATCACGACCTGCACCATCGCACTGCGGACCGATTCAGTCCCCCCGCCATTGACGGCGCTGACCTCGTATTGATGGGTCGCCCCCGGGATGCAGGAGGCATCTGAAAATGAGGTTGAAGGGGTCAAGGCGATGGGTTCATCATCGCGATAAACCCGGTAGCGGGAGACGCCCGATTCCGCGTCGGTTGACGGATTCCAGGTCAGGTCGACCTGAGTCTCATTGACCAGTGTTGCCTGGAGATTTTGCGGCGTCGAAGGCGGCGTGAGATCCGGAGCAACGCCGCCCCAGCCAGCCAAACGCGCCCACAACCACCATATCGCAAAGGACTTCATGTTGCCATTGACCGCTTCCGTGTGTGCTGCATCGCAGGGGAACCAGTCCACCCCCTGAACATGGGCGTTCTGCCATTCCGTCGCCCAGTTACCGCCGTCGTAGTAACAGCCGTCATTGACATACTTGTCGCCAAAATAATGGCCGTCAGGGTCATAGCATTCGATATCGTAGAAATCGAACAACACCTTGTTATTCTGGATGCAGTAATTGCGGATGGTCTGGTTGTTGCGGTGCAGATCGCCAGCCAGGCCGGAGCCGTCCGCGTGGCCGGTCATGTAGACGAACGTGATGCCCGGGTAATCCTGTTCCAGCTGATTCATATCATTGAGATAGAAGCTGTAGACGTCGCTGGTGCTGTAGCCGGACAACTGTCCGCACCACGCCCACATGATGACATTGAACTGCGGACGGGCACTGCCGCGGCCGCCGGCATTGGGAGCGCCGAGGAATGCCCGGGTCTCATTCACCCAGTTGGGATAATAGCCGGCGTCATGATCCAGCAGGCCATCGCCATATCCATCACCTGAGAATAGATGCAACGCGCCGCCATTGCCGTCCTGATGGTAAGCGAAAAGGTCATGCGTATAGCCTTTGCTGTTCATAAAATCCACCAGAGCGGACATGGCGCTGGTGACCTGGCTGCCGTGGGACGTGTAACCGTAACCGATGTGGAGCTGCTGCTTGGCCGAAACAACGGCTGCTTCCGGGATCTGATAGATGTCAATACAGGTATGATCAGCTATGATCGCTTGAGAGAACGAAGCCGTTACAGCACAAAATACAAAAACGATTGCAGCCATCCAGGCATGTTTCATTTTGACCTCCGCAGGTAAAAAAGGATGATTCTTCCGGCATTGTTTCCGGCGACCACATTCCAGCACAAACTATCACAGCGATTGAATTCCATCCTATAAGATAAAAAAGAATCACGATTGTTAGTGTGATCATAAACAACAAAATGGATGGTCTGTTCTGCATCAGCATTTAGATTCAGGCACTACGGACTCTCATGATGAATATGACCTGAAAATGATCACGTGGCATCAGCAAAAATGTAAAGTATTTTAGCCGTTCGAATAGAGTGATGAACTTTGCAAGCTTTACTATGATATTTGAAAAATATTTATTATAATTTGGGGTCCTGTATCATCTTGCTGAGGGAAAACTTATGAAGACACATGGCTTGTCACTACTCACTCTTTTATTCATTTTCGTCACCAGCGATTCGGTTTTAAGCGACAAACCGGCACCATCTACCCAACCCGTAAGAACAATCAATCTCGATTATAATCAGGTCAAAGGTCCATTCAACTCCATGTTCAAGGAATGCATCGGTGCGGGCCGGGCCAATGAAGGCCTGCGCGCGGACTGGCAGCAGCAGCTGGCGCTGGTAAAAAAAGAATGCGGTTTCAAATATCTCCGCATGCACGGCCTGCTGTGCGATGACATGGGCGTGTATCGGGAGGACAAAAACGGCAATCCCGAATTCAATTTTCAGTATATTGATGTCTTGTACGATTATATTCTCAGCGTCGGCATGAAACCTTTCGTGGAGTTGGGATTCATGCCCACCGCCCTGGCCAGCGGAACAAAGACCATTTTCTGGTGGAGGGGCAATGTGACACCACCGAAAGATTATGACAAATGGGCTGACTTGATCCGCCATCTCGTCCTTCATTTCACCAACCGCTATGGAACCGATGAGGTAAAAACCTGGTATTTCGAAGTCTGGAACGAACCCAACCTGGACGGCTTCTGGGCGGGAAGCCAGCAGGAGTATTTCAAATTATACCAATATGCCGTTCAGGCCATAAAAAGTGTGAATCCGGATTACCGGGTTGGCGGGCCCGCCACGGCCGGCGCCGCCTGGGTTCCTGAGATGATCGAATTCTGCAGCGAGAATGGACTCCCGCTTGATTTTATCAGCACCCATTCTTATGGCGTCAATCAAGGTTATCTGGATGAATCCGGTTCGACAGGCACCGTCCTGGCGAAGGATGAATGGAGTGTCAGCGGTGATGTCATCAGATCACATCAGCAAATAGCGCGTTCGGAAATGCCGCACCTGGAACTGCATTATACAGAATGGAGCGCTTCCTACACACCCGCGGATCCGATCCATGATAGTTATCACGAAGCGGCCTATATCCTGACGAAATTAAAACAAGTGGGTGACCAGGCCCATTCGATGTCCTACTGGGTATTCACGGATATTTTTGAAGAAGCCGGTCCGAGGTTCACGCCTTTCCATGGTGGATTTGGCCTGCTGAATTATCAGGGGATCAAAAAACCGGCATTCCATGCCTACGCCTTTTTGAATCAACTCGGTGATACCGAACTGGCAAACAGCGATGGTTCTTCCTGGGCGTGCAAAGATGCAAATGGCAATGTGCAGCTGCTGTTTTGGGATTTCACCTACACCCTTCCCGATTCCATTAATAATCAGCAATATTATATCCGCGACTTGCCCGCCCGCGATAAAGGTGTGGTAAAAGTGAACCTGGCAGGAATACCCGCAGGAAAATATCTTTTAAAAGTGCACAAAATCGGTTACAAAATCAATGATGCTTTTTCGACTTACCTCGAATTGAAGCAGCCAAAACAACTGTCCAAAGAACAGGTGCAGATCATCAGGCAGCTCAATAATGGATCGCCATCATCCTCAGAAATCATTGACACAAATTCATCGCACCTGCTTGCAGTCGATTATGACATCCGCGAAAATGACGTTTTCCTGATAAACCTGGTCAAACTATGAAAAAGGAATAAATCAACTCTACAGATAAAGCGACGAAATCCAGTCGCTTGATACTGCTGCAAGACAGTGATGCGGGGCAATCCCGCAGCGCAGGATTACCCGCTGCCATTTCTCCTTATCGCAACAGCACCATTTTCAGCGCTTTCGCATAGGTGCCACTCTTCAGTTCGGCGATGTACAAGCCCGCCGCCACCGGCTGCCCATTGCCGTCGTTTCCATCCCATATGATCGTTCCCTGCCCGGCCTCTTGTACGCCAGCAATGAGCACCCGCACCCGCTGCCCAAGCCGGTTGTAAATCACCAGACTCGCCTCCCCTGCCTGGGGCAACGTATAGTCTATGGTGGTTCCCTGGTTAAACGGATTGGGATGATTCTGCATTAGTCTGAAAACCAGATTGACATCCGAGAGATTCACAGGCGCCGCCAGTGCGCCCAGGGTCGCATGGTCCTTGAACGTTAGTTTCTGCTGGCACTGTGTCTGCCATCCCGAGGCACTGTCACGCAGTTCGCAGAATAATGTTTCGTTTTCCACTTCACCCACAACCGTGAAATAGTTGAGCCCTGTGCCGGTAATCGCCACGCCATGACTGCGGCAGCGGCCCTGGTCGTCCATGATGTGCACCTGATCAAAAACATGCGCGCTGCTCACCCGGGCGATCACCACCATGTTGGCCGGCGTTCCTGAAAGCACCTCGCTGTCCGCGGCCGCCCGATCGAGCTTGCCCAGCGCCGGCTGCGGATTGGGCCAGTTCAACGTGGCGGCAGTTTTCATATTGATCTTATAGAGCTGACCAGGCTCGAGCAGCGTCAAATCGCCGATCCATTGCCCGTCCACATACATGGCCGAACGCTGCTGTCCCTTGATTTGATAGACCTGGCCGGCGATGGAGGCCAGCGCTTCCTCCACCGGCATGGCAACATGGGGCAGGTACGCGATCCAATTCCACCCCGGCGCCAATGGTATCGGTTGATCGACTGGCAAGGCTGGAGCGGATATGGTTAAAGACTGCGGCTGAGCGAGCTGCAGCAAATAGCCCGATCCGGCTTCAAGGGCGGTCAAGGTGCCGCTCCACCCTTTACCGCTCTCATAGACCGCATCACCCTGGCTTGACTTGATCTTCAGGCCATTGTCCCCCAGCGACGCCAGCACATCGGCCACGGCCATGGACGCCGGAGCCACATTGAAAGATATCCAGTTCCAGTTCGCCGTGCAGTCCAGCAAACGCCGGGCCGGCATGGCCGCGCGGCCAAAGAGCTTGACCGTAGCCGCGACCTGTTGGATATTGCGGCTGTTCTGCTCATTGGCAAAAACCGCATACCAGGTCTCCGCGGCCGGCAGACTGAGCCAGCCTTTTCCGGTCAACGAGTCGGGCAGCAGTCCCACCGCGGCAAAAGCTGCTTTTTTCCCGGCGGCTGCATGATTCACCGAATCTGCAAAATAGAAGTCGATGCCCCCGTCCTCCTCCCGGGCATAGAGCTGAGAGCCCAGGCGGACATCATCGAAGCGGATGGCGCCGTTGCGAAGCTGCGCCGGTGCGCTGAAATCCACTTGTAAATAATAGTCCTCTACAGCATCTACGGGCGGGGCGGTGCTCGTCCATTTTGGCGCCGGTTTGACGCCCGTCAATTTGATCAATTTGCTGTAATCCCGGCCGCTGATGGCGCCGTTGACCACTTCCACCACACCCCCGGCTTTGGGATAGGCGCCAATGGCTGAGTTGATTGATACGTAATAACTTCTGTCTTTTCCCACCACAAAGGTGGCCATGCCCTTGTCGTCGGTGATGGCGTACATATCCCACCACAAGTCCGGGCTCTCAAGATCTTTGGTGTAGAGCGTCACCTCGGCGCCATCCACGGGCTTGTTGTTGGCGTCCTTGATGAAGAGATCGATGTAGCAGATACCACGGGCGTAGCGCGGCGTAACAGCAGTCAGATTGCCGTCGCTGCGAATCTCAAAGACGCTGCCGAAAACTTTGCCCCAGCTCATGATGTACATCAGGGGATAGTTGGTCTCATTGTCCCAGTGATACCACTCGCGATCCCAGAACTCATTCCAGACATGATCCGTGGAATAGGAGGCGATGCTGGTGCAGGGAATAAGGGCGCTGCGCGCCGCGGCGTTGCGCAAATCAGACCACTCCCCGCAGCGGCCCATGTGCACGCGGTAGATGCGCACCGGCTGATGCGGTCTCTCATCTCTGGAATCAAACTGCAGCGTCTTTTCCATCCAGGTATTGAGCCGTCCCATGGCAGTCATGTTCGCATCGGGCTTTCCGCGGGTGCCATCAAACACCACGGTGCAGCCTCGCAGCGATTCGCGCAGCATGGGGTAGCCATCATCCGCATGGTTGAAGAGCCAGTCCCGCCAGAACACGCCCGCCGGCGGCGCGGCCAGGTTGTTGTTGCGCGCACCGTTGTCTTCCCCCATTGCCGGATCGACATAGGCGGGAATCTCACTGGTGACGCGCGGATAGACCAGATACCAATAATAAACCTCCCGCGGCGCTTCCACATCCACCACCACACCGGCATGGATGGATTTATATTTCGTTGTGGTATAATAATCAGGGTCCGTCACAGAGGAGCCATAATCGACCACTTTAACATAATCAAGCTGCGCATCGTTTGCATAGATGGATCGGGCATTGTCGAGGAGGAGCGCGGGAGAGCCGTAGCCGGACATGAGGTATTGCGGTGACAAGTGCGCGATGGAAAAGACGACTTCATCTAAATAAGGATCCTGGGCATCGAGGATCGCCTGCGCCCAAACAGACTGGAATTCCGTCGTGAGCAGACTCAGATTCAGCGACAGGTCGCGTTGCAGCCATCGGGGGGCGCGCGCAACCGCCGCCAGCGCCTCCGTGTTGAGTCCCGCATAGCCGCTGGAGGGATGCAGCGTCAGCGAATGAGAGCCCGCCTGAAAGGAGACCGCCCAGCGCTGCCCCGGCAGGATATATTCATTCAACTCGATCTGATCCATCAGGATATAATCCGCTGCCATATCACGATGCAGCTTTCCCGCTGATTCTTGCTCCTCAGGAATATAATCGCTGGCGACGCCCACCACCTCATAGTCGGTAAGCCGCTGCGCGCCGGGAATGCCGCTGACTTGTGCGGCTGACAGGGTGGCGAACAGACTTGAAAAGATACAGACTAAAACAATGCGTTTCATGCACTCTCCCACTCATAACCTATTTGCTGATAACTTGACTGGCGGTTGCGGATCTGACACCGGGTTCGGTGCCATAGCGCCCATCCATCACGGATGCGGTCACCTCGAGGGTGGTTGAATGAGCTTGATTCGATACCTGACACAAAATCCGGGTTAACGTCTCGCGCTGGTCTGCGAGCGCACCAGGCAAATACTTCATTTCCTGTGATAGAGCAGTGATGGAGGAATGGCTGCTTTTACCGTTGATCCGGGCGTCTGATACATCACCTTGAGGGTTTCTGCCCCACCGGCCTCCATGAAAGTGACCAATAATGCATGGCGGCCGGGCGCTAATTCGATCTTTCCCTGGGCCTCTTTGGCGCCATGCAAGCCGTCATTATCGACGACCAATTGGCCATCAATATACAACCGCGAGCCGTCATCGGATTCGGTGTAGAAGCGGTGCAGGCCCGCAGTTGTTATTTCGATAAAACCGGAAAACGTCAGGGCGAATTTATCCTCCCGTGCCATGACTGGCGCCAGCGAGAAATCATAGGTGCGGCCTTTTTTGACGGCTTTGAGCGCCGTAAAGTCGGGCAACTGCGGCCACTCCCCTTCATAGTAGGCATAGTCGAGCCCGTGCACTTTGCTGTTGAGAATGCTTACGGGCTGCTGCACGGTCAGACTCGGCGAAAAGCCCTCTTTGAAGGCGCGCACCTTGAACAGGGCACTCTCCTGGATCGTGAGGCTGACGCTGCAGGAGGCGCTCTGCGGCGTCGGCTCCGAGCCATCCAGGGTGTAATAAGCGCGCGCATCAGCCGGCTCGATGGCTACCGCGAGTTTCAGGGGCTTGTCCACGCTGATGAACGAAGCGGTCTGAAGCACCGGGGCTTCCACATAGGGTTTGGCCGGGATCTTGAAGACCCAGGCGTGTTCGCAGGGCATTTTTCGCAGGGCTGATTCGGGCAGATCGATGACCAGTTCCTCCCCCTCCTGGCGGTAGCCGAGATCGCGATCGAGTCCGAGCAGGTGGATTTTCACGTCGGGTGATGCCTCCACGGTCTTGAGGCGCACCTGGCGGCCGGGATGGCGCAGCAGGATCGCGTACACAAAAGAGCCATCCGCGCTGCGGGTGAAACGCACCGAATCGCTCTCACCGTGGCTGCGGTGGATGCGGCTGCCATGGATGGCTTCGCCGTTGACTTGCAGCCATTCTCCCATCTGCAGCAGGCGCTCCTGCATGATCACGGGGATGGTTCCATCAGAATCCGGTCCAATGTTGAGGAGCAGGTTGCCGCCGCGGCTGACGATTTCGATCAGCAAATGAATGAGTGACTGCGCGGTCTGATAATCCTCAACATCCTCATTGCGATTGAATCCGAAAGAACGCCCCATGCCACGGCACTCCTCCCATCCGCGGCGCTGGAATTCCTGCGATCGCTCACTGGTCGCGGCTTCGTATTCGGTTGAGAAATAGCCGCCATGTTTGAAACGCGTATCCCCGCCCCAGCGATCATTAACCACCACATCTTTGGGCGCCGGCGAATCGTTGTACAACCAGGCGAGAAATTCTTCGCTTCTGAGCGTCTTGCTGTCGTGATCCCACTCGCCATCCGAAAAAATGATGGAGGGCTGGTAGCGGGAGACTGCATCCTTGAATTGTGGCAGCATATGTTCATCGACGTAGCGGTTGATATCTTTTTGATAGAGCGGATTATACCATTCCAGCAGCGAGTAGTAGAACCCCATCTTCAGGCCGCGCGCCTTGACGGCCGTGGTGAGATCGCCGAGAAGATCCCGGTGCGGCCCCACATCGACGCTGTTCCAGTTCCAGCTGTGCGCGGAAGGCCAGAGACAGAATCCGTCGTGATGTTTCGAGGTGAGCACCACATAGCGCGCGCCGGCGCGTTCAAACAGCTCGGCCCACTTTTCCGGCTGGTACAGCTCGGCTTTGAACATGGGCACAAAATCCTGGTAGTGGAATTTTTCGCCATAAGTGTGGCGATGCCATTTGTGCAAAAAAGTGGAGGTATCTGCGATGCCGCGCCAGTACCACTCGGCGTAGCCGCCTTTGCGCGTGAAAGCGGGCACCGAATAGAGGCCCCAATGGATAAAGATACCGAACCTGGCATCGCGATACCACTGCGGCGTCGGGCGGCTGTCCAGGGATTTCCAGTCCGCCTCATAGCGCTCCTGGGCAAACGTCGGCAAAGACATGCAAATGGCCAGGCCCAGCGTGATCACAATCTGATGCAGTTTCATAAAAGACCTCAATATAACAGACTCTATTATTATGTCTCACATTGCAGAAGCACTTTTTTTGTTTTTTGAAATGGTACTGAATCTTGCGTTTCAGGAAAGCGTAATTTTCAAATGCAAAAATACTCTATCAGGAAACGTTCGCAGTTCCAGCTTTGGCTGGCTTATATGCCGCCTGAAGGCGGAACTACGAACCGCCCCCGTTCATACTTGCATCGTTCTGTCCGGTTTCATGCCGCCTGAAAATGGGACTGCAACAGCATGCGTCCGCAGTTCCAGCTTTAGCTGGCTTACATGCCGCCTGAAGGCGGAACTACGTACCGCCCCCGTTCATACTTGCATCGTTCTGTCCGGTTTCATGACGCCTCAAAATGGGACTGCAACAGCCTGCGTTCATAGTTCCAGCTTTGGCTGGCTTATATGCCGCCTGAAGGCGGAACTACGAACCGCCCCCGTTCATACTTGCATCGTTCTGTCCGGTTTCATGCCGCCTGAAAATGGGACTGCTGCACCTTGACAGCGCTTTAAAACAGCAAGGTGACGCCGAACGAATTGATCGCGCCCAAAATCCCCATATCGCGCCAGGCGTACTCGATTTTCATGCCGGTATTATAGAGCAAAAAGGTCTCCACACCGGCGCCCAGGGTCATGCCGAATTCAGAATTCTTCATGAACAGCGCCTTGTAGCCGCCGCGCAAAAAGAGCCTGCCAAAACCCGCGGAAGTGAAGGCATACTGCGCGCCAAGGTTGAGCGATTCGCCGTTATTATTGGGATGAATCGCATCGGCTGAGAGGAGCAGCTCATGGTGATCTGTATAAAAGGGCGTCATCGAGACGCCAAGCCGGAAGATCAGCGGCAGTTCCCATTCGGAGAGATGAAACCGCCCCGGCACATCGCTGAAATTGCCGTTCTCGTCCGGCAGGATGTCGATGGGACTGGTCAAGTCGATGCCGTCATAGCGCAGGCGCGTGCCATAATTGGAGATGCTCATGCCGATGTTCATGCCCTGCTCGCGGCGGCCGTTGGGCGAGAAAAAATAGGTATTGATGATCACGCCCAAGTCCGTGGCGAACGCCGAGGCATTGGTGTGCCATATTTCCGAACTGATATATTTGAAAGAGGCGCCAAAGGAAAACCAGGTCGTCAAGTTGCGGGCGTAGGCGAGACTGAAGGACATATCGTTGGCGGAAAAGAGCTCGCCGGTGCCCTCCTGCATGGCCATGGTGGTCACTTTCATGTCGCCGTAATTGACGCTGGTCAAGCCCATGGCCAGGGTGCCATAATTGCCCAACGGCATGCCGACGCCGGCAAAGGAAGTCTTGATGCCGGCGATCCATGGTTGATAGACAAACTGGGCCTGATTCTTGCGCATGGCAGCCAGACCGGCCGGATTCCAGTACAGTGCCGAAATATCGTCGGCCATGCTGACATAGGCATCGCCCAGGGCGGAGCCGGCGGCGCCGTAGCCGATCTCAAGAAAATTCGCCGCCGTGGTGCCGACGCGGGTCGGCTCCTGCGCCGGCAGGGACGCGGCCAGAATAAACAAACCCAAAAGCAGGTAAGTAATGGATATCTTTTTCATTCCATAATCCTCAAATTTTTGATGCTGCTGTGCAACGCCCCTATTTGATCACCGCAAATTTGTCCAGTTTTTCTTCGCCCGACGGCGTCTTGACGTGATAGACATAGACGCCAGCCGCGATCTCAAGTCCCTCCCGCGTCAGCATGTCCCAATGCACGATGCCGCTTTCGGGCGGATTATCCACGACGATCTCATCGATGTAAATGCCGCTGGCGGTGAATATTTTGATGGTGCACTGGGCGGGAATGTGCGTGAACATCAGTCTACGGCGCTGGTTGAGATAGGGATTGGAAATGGCGGTCTCCATGGCATCGGTCGCCACATAGGGATTGGGCACCACCAGGATATCATCCAGGGCTGACGCCAGACTCTGTTTATCCAGCACAACTTCCGGCTTTATCGTGAACATCAGTGAATCATGCCCAGCGAACGGCCGCAGAAAACTGACCCGGTAGACATCATTCGGTCCGGGCAGCTCTTCCTCGCTCATGTAACCGCGAAAATCGATGCTGAATATCGTGCCGGACCAGTACACCAGCGGTTTGCCGAGAATGCTCTTCTTTTTGATGGTATGGCCTGCCAGTATCACATCCTCGAAAATATCGTACTGTTTGTTGAGGTTGAGGTCATTGACGATGAGATCGAGGCGTTCGAAATTACCGGCGGAATCCACGGCCGCGCGGTTGATGACGTAAAAGTTGAACGCCTGACCGAGCAGATAACTTTTCATGGTGGAATTGGACAGGTCGTAAATATAGGATCCCTGATTGACCTGGCAGACTGTTTCGGTATCCGAGCTGGTGAAAACGATGTCATAGGTATAGGGAAATCCCTTGGATTCATAGAGACTCGGTTCGATCAGCAGGGGACCCTGGCCGGTGACCCAGCCGCTGCGCCCCGGATCGATCTCGCCCGACTGCGTCGGCACTTTGAAGCGCAGCTGCACGCCCTGAAAAATATCCGTGCTCATTTCGTCTTCGGTATTGTAGTAATCGTATTCGACGAGGCGCTGTCCGTCGTCCACGTAGGTCTTGCCATTGTGCATGAAATGATCGCCGGGATAGTCATCCACCGTTTCGCGATACACCAGAGAGTCCGCGGTGACATCATAAACTTCCAGTCCGGAGTTGACGATGACGGCATCCAGGGGATGGCGCATGCCTTTATTGCGGCGCGCATAGCCCAGGGTGTCGGCCAGGAATTTTATTTTAAAGGTGTGATTTGGCGTCACGGCATGCTGATCGAGAATGTCCGCATGGACGGTGCCGCGGCCCTCCAGCTGCTGCATGCCCGCCGCATCGATCTGCGGCGCAGTGTAACCGGCAGCTTTTTGTTCGGGCGTCACCACGGCGACATTTCTGCCGACGAAGCGGATTTCTTCGCTCTCATCCAGATCGATGACAATGTTGTTCTCCGCCGGCATGATGGCCACTTCCAGACCCTGGATGCCGTAATCGTAGGCCGCGAGTCCGTAATAATAGGTGCGGCCATTCTGAACATTGGTATCGACATAATAGTGTTGGACGCCCGAATCCTTGCCGAGGTAATAGAGCTCACCGTTGATGTTGGCGAACTCGGCGGCGCCCTTGATATTATCGATGAGATCGCATTGGAACATCGGCATCTTGCCGATCGGATTGCCATACATGTCGGTCAGTTTTTCCGCATCGGAAAAGTATTTGTCCGTTGCCTTGTATAGTTTGTACCCTTCGAAATCATTGGCGCCCTTGAGCATGGGTTCACGGGTGTAGAGATCAGAAAAATTATCCCAGGTGAGGATGACCTTGCCGTCGCCGGCCGTGGCCTTCAGCGTCGGCATGATGGGCGGCTGGGCAAAGCGGTAATCGCTTTCATAGATGAACTGGACGATGCGTTTCTTCTCGAACAGGGAGGGTGCCAGATGGGACGGGGAATTCAAACCGGAGAGTTCCTCGTAGGAGTGCAGTTCCGCCATGGAGATGCGTTCGGTCAACCCGCGCGGCAGGCGAAAGGTGCCGGCGCCGAAGGTCATGATCAGGTTGGCCAGCTCGCCGAAATATTCTTCCAGGCGCGGACTGGCGATCTGTTCATAAGCCTCCTTGTCATAAGCGGCAAACGGCGGCTCGTTTTCCTGGGGATGGTGCAGCATCTGAAAGCCGGTCAAGCCGATCATATCGGACTCGGAAATATCCAGCAGGGCAAAATTGGGTTCACAGCCCAGCCCTTCCTTGAAATCCGGTTTGTGATTGCATTCCGTGCCATCCGCATCCGGACCGTTATAATTGAGATCCGTGGGCGCGACGCCATCGGTGCCGATATCGTTGCCAAAATCTTCCCCGAGATCGTAGACGCCGTTATTGTTCACATCATTGCCATCCTGCCAATCCTGATCCTCATCCGCGTTCCAGTGTTCCTTTAGCTGATCCTGTGCCAGACCGTACCATTTGAGAAATTTATCCATATCCGTGATGCCATCGCTGGGCCCAATTTTTTGCGTGGCCACATTGTCGCGTCTCTCATCGGTGATGCCGTCATCATCATTATCAACGCCATCATTCCAGCTCCCGGGGCTCTCCAAAAAGGCCATGCCGAGAATGCCGGTGCGGATGCCGCCAATGCCGATGCCGTCATAGTCCCAGGCGTAGGACATATCGGTGTATTTGTCAAAATAGCCGATATCATCGGTTTCGCCCTGGTTGCCGCGGTGGCCGATGCCGGCATCGAGCAAATAGCCGAAAGCGACATTGGCGAGATCATAATCTGAGATATTGGAGATATCGTATTCCCAGAAAATGGCATCCCGGGTTTGCGGATTATTCCACTGGTAGCAGCGAACCTTGACGCGGATGCCGAGTCCGCCCCAGGGTTCTCCCCGTTGTGTGGTGATGGAGGGATCGTTCTCGCCTATTTTAACGCCGGGCCGCGGATAATATTTGAGCGGTGCATCAGCTTGCAGGTACTCGAGATCCTGCGCATCATTGGCGACAAAATAGGTTTCGAGGTCCGCATATTTGACGCCGCGTCCGAAACGGCCGTCCCATTCGCCCGGCCACTTCAGTTCCTTGCCGGCTGATGGCCAACCCATGGCGGGCCAGGAGTCCTCGCGGTTGCTCATGGCAGGATATTCGTTGTCCTTGTTGAAATAACCAAAAACGGGATAAAGTCCCCAGCGAATCAAGCCATCTTTAGAAAAATCCATACGCATACGATAGCTGGTCTGGCAGAAATAGAGCTCCTGCAGATCCGTACGGCTGGCGATCTCCGCCGCATCGGTGACCGGGATGGAATCATTGGCGAGATGGACTTTGGCGACTATGTAGAGGGCGATGCCATCGTGCATGCCCGTCCCGGTGTAGTCGTTGGGCCATTTGGATTGATCAAAGTTGGGCCAGTTGGCCAGTTCCGTGGTATTCTTGAAATAGAGCAACACGCGGTTGCCATTCATCCAGCCTTCGCGAATGGCTTCGGGATCACCGGCAGGATCATCCGGTCCCTCGTATTTGCGCCCCTGACCCCATAGCAGACCCGGCAGGACCAGCGCAGCAACTACAGCATATCTAAAAAGAATACGGTTCATTCTGAATTTCCTTTTGCAAAGTTATCCTGTCACAGTAAGAGCTATCTCAAAACCGCCTGGCGGGATGACAAGGCTCAGCGACCAAGCAATCGATCCACGCAGAGCGACGAGACGCGCCGACCTGCATCGAAAATGAGCAGTAATGATGGGCTAATTTGTGCATACGCTCGCATCATTTCAAAATACCATCTCCAATCCCACCTTGACCAGTCGCGGCGAGCTGTACATGGTGGGATCGTGGATGCGATCTTCATAGGTGTTGAAATCGCTATGATGGCCCGCCAAATCCGTGGCGCGGATGATGGCCGTATAGGCGCGGCCGGTGTTGCTGTTGACCCAGGCGTCATTGAGCTGGTCGAAGAGGTTGTAGACCAGCAAATTGGCGCGCACTTTCATGCCCGCAAAGCGGAACAGATCCGCATAGCCGGACAAATCAGCGCTGAGGCTGCTGGGGATGTGCTCGTTGTTGGGGAAGAGATTAACGCGCGATAATGCGCTCTCCGCCAGGGGACTCCAGGTGTAGGGACTGCCCGAGTTGTAATAGAGCGTCAGAGTCGAGCCGTACTTTGGAGTAGAGTAGCCCACAGTCACATTGGCGGTGTGGCGCTGATCCCAGCTCATGGGGATGAGCTTGTTCACCGGATCGCGCTTGGCGCCGGCGCGGCTGAAGGTGCTGGTGGGCGAGTCCGCATTGCCGCGGCTGAATTGCAGCGTATAGTTGGCCATGACCGACAGGCGGCCATGGATATATTCATATTTCAGTTCCAGGCCGCGCGCGTTGGCGTAATCCTTGTTGCTGTAGAGTCCATAGCGGATCTGGTTATAGGTGGTCATGACTTTGGCGCTGAGGAGGTCATAAATGTCGCGATAAAAGAGCGCTACTTCCAGGCTCATCTCGGGCATCACCTCCTGCCACAGGCCCACCTCGTACTGGATGGTTTTTTGTGCATTGACCTGGGGATTGCCCAGCGTGGTTGAATAATCGCCCGGTGGCACCAGCCGCGCATAATTGCTATACATGGCATAGAGCGGCGGCATCTGCAAAAAGTGGCCGTAACCGAATCGCAGCAATGCCGTGCGCCCCAGTTGATAGGAGATGCCAAACCGCGGACTGAGCTGATATTTCGCCTGCGTTTCGATCTGCCGGCTCATTTTTTCCGGATTTTCCGTGAAGTTGAGCTGATTGGAGGGGTTGCGCCACTGCGAAGGATAGGTGATCCTGGGATCAAAATAGTCGAGCCGCACCCCCAGATTGATCACCATTTCGGCGAACTCCATCTTGTCCTGCAAATAGGCGCTGAATTCGACGGGTTTTACCTGATAATATTCATGGTAGACCGTCGAATCTGGCATGACCATGGGTTCGTAGAAGAGATAGCGCCGTTTCCCGGTCTGCGGATCGACATCCCACAGGGTCTCGAACGCCGTACCCGCATATTTGTTGCGAATGTTGAACCACTCATTTTCAAGATGCTTGTGCGAATACTGTGCACCGCCTTCGATGCTGTGCTGCTTGTGCAGCTGCCAGACGAAATCGCCCTTGGCGGTATAGTCTTCAATGGTGCGCTCGCTGTGGCCTTTGTCCTGTCCGCCGGTCGAAAATCCCGGCCCCTCGCTGCGCGCATAGAGGTCATGGATGTAGCGCGCATCATAGGGATTCTCGAACATATAGCTGGCATTGTTGTCCTTTACATAGGAAGCCTTGAGTTCGTAAAAGGCTTTTTCCGACAGCATGTGATTGAACTGGAAGGAAGCCAGGTGCGAAGTGTGGTAACCGGTGCCGCGGCCATCCGGATTGTACTTCATGCCGTGGCTGTAACCCTGACCTTCATCATCGTTGAGAATGTATTGCAGTGAAGTCTTGATTTTGCTCGTCGGCCGCAAGGTGAGCTTGCTCCAGACATTCAAATTCCTGCTGGTGTTCATGGCCACCCAGGCGTTATCGCCGCTGTGCTCCGAGTACCACTGCGTCGAATCGGCGGAGGTGAAATCGCTGTAATCGTCGGGCAGAAAGCGGCGGATGCCGTTGAGATGGCCCTTGAGATCCTGATAGCGCACATTGGTGGCGAAGGTGAAGCGGTCGCCGAGAATGGGGCCGTTAAGTGCAAATTGAAAATCCTTGCGCCGCGCAAAATCGGTGTCGTCGAGTCCGATGAAAATATCGTTATGCGGTGTCAGGTAATTGGCCAGGCTGGATGAAAAGGAACCGTGAAATTTTTTGCCTCCATCCTTGGTGATGGCGTTGACCACGCCGCTCATGGCATTGCCATATTTGGCGCTAAAGATGCCGGTGATGACTTCGAGGTCTTCCACCACATCCTTCTCGACGTTGACGGTGCGGCCGCCGCGGCCGTAGGATTCGTCCACCTGCATGCCGTCGATGAGATAGGTGACCTCATCACTGCGGCCGCCGCGGAAATGGCCCAGGACCACGCCCGGCTGCATGGCCACCACGGCGGAGACCGATTCGGTCGGCAGTATCTCCATCTGGGTGGAGGAGACATTGCGCACGGAACTGGTCTGATCTTTTTTGACGGCGACGCGGTCGGCCACCACGGTCACTTCCTGACCGCTGAGCACCGTGGTTTTCAGCTTGGCAGCGATTTCAAAAGTGCGGTTGACCGAGACGCGCACATTCTGCATGCGCAACGTCTCGTATCCCATCATGGAGATGCGCACGGTATAGGTGCCGGGTTCGATGTTGATGATGAAAAATTCGCCGTTGATGTCCGCGGTGGCGCCGCGGCTGGTGCCCTCGAGAAGAATATTGGCGCCGGTCAGGGTTTCGCCGCTCCTGGCGTCGGTGACGCGTCCGGAAATTTTTCCGGTGGTCTGCGCCTGAACTGCGCTGAAAGCGAGCAGCAAGAGACACAGCAGGGCGACCGTGACGTTTCTGATCATTTCTTGTATCCCCTAATCTAGTAGCTTGGTAGTTTTGGTTTGCGCAAAAAGGTCAAAAATGCAGGGTCGATAAGATCCTGAATTTGGTTCCGGATTACCCGGGCCAAGTTAACATTAAAAAGTTACCAGGTACGTTGTAAAGGATGTGCTTCGGTATTGAAAACCACTTTCTGCAGATCCACCGTCTCCGGGGTGTAAAGCAGATAGAGATATTTCATGGTTTCCGCGAGGAAAAAGCTCTCCATGCTGTCTTTTTTCTCTTTGCTGATGACGCTGTTCAACGCCGCATAGCCCGCATCCGTACGGCAGTATTGCCGCAGTGATTCGAAGAAGGTTCGCCCCATCTCGAGATACTTGGGATCTTTGGTAAAGGTATAGAGATAAAAAGCGGACTCGATGATTTCCGGCCGCAGTTCATAATTGGCCGCGGTGACTTTCATGCTCGAATAATCCAGCATCTCCGGCTCGATGCCGTGCAAGGTCCACATTTTATGGCAGGAAGCCTGGAGTTTTTCCGCGCGCGGGCGATCGCCGGCGTAGATGAGCAGCCCCGGGAAAAAGGCGTCCAGGGAGCCAAAGTACCGCCCGGTTCTTGCGCCCGTGTTCATGTCCACGCGTCCATACCAGAAACCGCTGTCGACTTCATCGGCCACATACTGGTTCACAGCGGCGATGCTGGTCTCCCACATGGTCTTGCACTCCGCATCATCGAACAGCTTCCAGGCCTTGAAGAGGTATTCATAATAGGAATCGATCATGCCGCTGATATGACTGGAGGGATCGCCCCACTGGCCCGTATCGACGTTGATGGTGGTTCCCACCAAACCCAACGGGGAACGGCGATTATACAGTTCGACCAGCGCTTTTTTGGCGGCCGTGTAGTAAGCCGGATTTTCCGTGAGTTTGCTGAGGGTGCCGAACTCGAGCAGCAGGGTGCCTATTTCGGCGGGATTCGTCACTGCTCCGCTGACCGCGCCGGTTTTCAAGTTGACAAAGGTGTACGGCATCCCGGTGGGCGAATTGAAAACAGGCAGGAGCCGCTGACCCAGATCAATGGCCAATCGCAGAAACCGTTCATCGCCATCCAGCTGATAGGCCGACAAGAGTCCGCCCAGCATGCGGATGGTGATTTCGAAATTTTTCACCGTGATGTCATGATCAAAGGACAATTGATTCAGGATCAATTCCCTGGCCTCTTCCGCTTCCGTTTTCAGGCCCATGAGCAGCATGGTATCGAAGGCATCGACTGGCGTCATCAACAGAGGAACTGAATGCCAGTCGCGGTGGCCTTTGCTGAGGGGTTTCAATTCATCATGTCCCCAGGCATGGGTTTTATAACCCTGCCAGGCATGCAGGAATTCGTTTTTTATTTGCGGGGCAAGTTCAGATGTTACCACCTGCGTTTGCTGTTTTTGGCAACCCGAAACAGCGTACATCAGCAGAACGGGGAGTAAGAGTCGGAGCCGATTTGATTTCATGCTCATGGTTCCTTTTTTGTGATCTGACCAAAGTGATGCGAGGGGCTTCAGAGAGCCCTGTGCCGGGCGCGTCGCCGCGTTTTCAGGCTGTGGCGGCCGCGATGAGTTCTTCCACCCGGCCGGTGATCAAACCGATGACCGTATCCGCGGCGCCATAATAGAGTTTGAATTCGCTGTCGGGACGTGCGAATCCTTCTTCGTCATACTCTTCGACGATCAAGCCGGAAGGAAAGACCACATTGGGCACCTGACCGGTCAATTCCCACGGTTCGCGCGGTTCGAGGATGTTATAGCGGCTGCGCGCCAGCACATTTGCGGGATTTTCCAGATCCAGGAGCATGACGCCGCCCTGGTAGATATTGCTGCTGCTGAAATGGGTGGCGACGCCATGGTAGAGGGCCAGCCAGCCGGCGCGGGTTTTGACCGGAGGCGGGCCGCTGCCGATCAATTCATCCCAGTAGTGAAAGCGGCCGCTCGCCACTCCGGAGAGGACGTCCCAATGCAACAAGTCGGTAGAGGCAGAGAGTACAATGGTATTGCCGGAAGTGGGACCAGCGCTGAGTTGCACACGATTGGGGCGTTCGAGGCGGTAGTAGCGGCCGTTGAATTTTTGCGGAAATAAAACGCCGTTGCGGGTGTCCTCGCCGCTGGTGATGCCGAGAAAATCGAAGGTGTCAAAATCCCGGGTGGTGGCCAGTCCGAGGCGGCAGCCCGCATCCATATCCATGGCGAAGAAGATGTAATAGAGACCGTCCAGGGCGGTGATGCGCATGTCATAGCAGTGATAAATGGTTTCACGGATTTTTTCCAGACCGCGGAAATCTACTGCCTCAGGAGCGACCTCGAAGTGGATGCCGTCGTGGCTGCGGGCGGTCAAGGTGTAAGTTTCGCGGCCGCGGTTTTGCACGCGCAGCAGGAGGATGTAGGTGTTGCCATGTTTGATGGCGCCGGGATTAAAGACGGAGGAGACGTCGGTGAGATGGGGTGGACCATCGGGAATGTGCCGGCGCGAGAGGATGGGATTGGCCATCGAGCGCTGCATGGTTTGCCTCCACAGGGATGTTAGTTTTTTTGCTGAAAAAATAAGTCTATTTAAAAAAAGGCCCGGCCCCGGCCGGGCTCCATTTCCAATAAAAGTCGATCAGGACAGATAATTCTTGGCCTGCAGCACCGGACTCTTGAATATATTCTGCAAAATCAGCGTCGTCGCTCCCAGTGCCACCGGATCGCCAATGGTGGATGCCTCGATTTTGAGATCCAAACCGTTTTTCACCCCGAGCGTGTGGTCCTGCTCCAGCGTGTGGCGAATCGCCGCGAGCAATAAATCGCCGACCTGCATGACTTCCCCGCCCAGTAAAATCATCTCCGGGTCGAGCAGGTTGATGATATGCGCCAGATCCTTGGCGAGTATCTTGCCCAGTTCCTGAAAATACCGGGTTGCCAGTTCATCACCCGCCAGCGCCGCTGCGATTAAATGCTGCAGCGCGATCTTTTCCGTTTTCAGGGAGACGCCGTTTAGCACAACATCCGTTCCCAGGTCCGGCGCCACGCGGTGCAGCACCTCGGCGATGGAGATGGGTTGAGGCGCCGTCTCTCCGGCGAACATGTGTGCGCCGCGATATACGCGGTCCTCCAGACAGAGTCCATATCCCACCCCGAATACATTCTGGTCGATCACCAGGAGCGTATAGATTAAATCACTGATTCCTTTGCCTTTACCGTACCATTTTTCGCACATGACCGCGGCGTTGGCGTCGTTTTCGACAAAGATGGGAAAATCAAAATATTTTTCCAGCGCTGATTTCAGAGGGACGGGCGTCTTGGCCATCAGGTCGGTCTGCACGATGACGCCATTTTTATAATCCACCATGCCGGAGATGCCGATGCCCATGCCCAGTAAATTTTTGCGGCTGATCTTGTGCGGCGTGACCAGGGTATCGATGATGCGAAAGACAATGGACTGCAAGTCCTCCAGCGTCAGTTTCCCCTCCACGGGCATGGACCCCTGCGCCAGCACGCGCGAATTCAGATCGATCAATACGCCATGAACTTCATTCAACTCGATCTGCAATCCAATGATGTACCCATAATTGCCGCAGATTTCCCACAGGGTCGGCTTGCGGCCGCCCTGGACGGAGGATGAGCCGGTGCCGGACTTGAAGATCAATCCCTTCTTTTCAAGATTGCGCAGGATGTTCATGATGGTCGACGGCCGCATGCCCGTAATTTTGGCCAGATCGGCCCCATAAATCGGTCCCCTGGTGCGGATCAGATTCAGGACAATATGACTATTCAGATTTTTGACAAGGCGATAGTCGCCGGTGAGAATCTTTTTCATCTGTCGCTCCACCCATCTTCTGGCAGCCGTGGTATTGCACGTTATTTGAAGAAATTCCAAAGTAGAAATCTGCATTCATGGACATTGATTTTTTTACTAGAAAAATAACCTGCTAATATATCTCTTTTTTTGAAAAGTGTCAATAATTCTTTTATATTTTATCGCCTAGCAAAGGCCGGGCAGCTGTCTCTGGCTGATTTGCGGTTTCCGTGAAACAAAAAAAACTCGCTGTTAATTTGCAGCGAGTTTTTTTCTGATATGGTTATATGTAAAAATGCGTCACCAGACAAAGCACGATCATCATCACCTGTTGTATAATTTTGATTGCCTTATCTCATCGCCCAGCTAAGCTGCTATATCACATCCACCACCCTTGCCCGGCCGACGCAAACTGTGAGGCACGGTTATTTTTTCACCGGAGGAACCGGCGAAACAGCAGGGGCCATCATGGCCGGCGCCAATGCTTCTAATTTTTTCTTCATGCCCAGCACCAGTTCGGCAAAACGCGCCTCAAAAGTGCTATTGTTAAGAATGCTCAGGCAAATCTGCACATCATTGGGCGACACCATGAGCTTCACCGGCTTCAGGCTGTCCGGCTGTGTCCGCGCAATTTGCAGCCCCTCACGCAGCTTGGCGCCCAAGGGTGCAACCACCTCCACATCCGTGCCTTTTATCGGCGCTTGGTTGTAGAGAAACAGCATGCTCTCCACTTCCGCCGGTGCGAACAACAACTCCCTGTCTTGCGCCATTACCACGGAAACCAACACCATCAAAATAACGACAACCCATCCGCTGTGTCTCATTCCTCCTCCTCGATTCATGTGTGAATTTGCTTTTATTTACCTCAATATAACGCTCAAGGATTGATTGAGTTTCCTTTTTTTGCACAAATTTTAAAATAAGCACTTTTCCCGCCTGTCACACATCAACCCATCATGCGCGCTCGCCCGGCGAGCCCATCGGACCCTCACCCCGCACGAACCACATCACGCTTTCCCTTCTACAGGCGGGAAAAGCGGCTTCACAGTGTCCAATGCAAAAGCAATGCCATGAAAGCCGCTTCCCTATCTGTCTGTTTTTATTATTTTGAAAATTCACCCTGTGGCCGGATTCGTCCCATTTTGCGGCCGCGCTGTGGCGGAAATGCCCCACCTGCATCCTTTCACTGCATCTCGTATCTAACCGCAAATGCACTTCGACAGGACTCATCACGAGGTCGTCCAATAGAAATTTGCAGGTCACTGTTGATGTCATTTTTGTGTTATTTTTGTCGAATATCTCCACGTTCCTGGCGGTGAATAATTCAGGTTACATTACGTCGCAGCCAGATGATATTCTTGCAGCAAAACATTTTTTTATTACTCAAGAAATAGCTTGATTTTCTGAAGAGAAAAATCTATACTTAGAATGAGGAGATCTGAATTTTTTTCAATCAAAAGGCATCAGCCTTTCACCTCTTTAGCCCCCCTGTCGCAGCTTGCAGCCCTGCATCCTTTGGAAATGACGACGGCACCCTTGTGTTGGTTAAATTATCTTTTTTCCATAAGCGCGATCCTGTTCCTCTGGCAGTTCACAGCTTGTTATTGAAAAAAAGGTGATCCCATGAAAAGGGCACTCAGCATGCTTCTGGCGTTGCTCCTGTGGAGCAGTGTGGTTTGGTCGTATACGATCTATGGCCAGGTGCGAAGATTTGATCTTCCCGGTATTTATAATGCGACTGTTATTCTTGCCGCTACAGGCGCAACAACCACCACCGACGTGAATGGCTATTATTCCCTTTACGTTGAACCTGGCACCACTTCAGCCATTTATGCGCGCAAAGCCGGCTATTCCTTTAGCCCGGGCAAGTACGATGTGGTCAACGTAAGTTCTGACCTGACCTTGAATGATTTTATCGGATATGAACGTCCTGTGCCGATAACTGGTTATGTCTACATGGGTTCTGCCCCGGTCGATGACGCTACATTGACTTTTTCCCACAATGGCGCAACCGTGACCACCTACGCTAGTGGATATTACTATTATGCAGTTGACGGCGCCACCACCACCACGATCACCCCGAGCCTGGCGGGCATCGCCAGCTGGGATCCGCCTTCGCGGCTGCTGGAATACCTTATCTGGCCAGCTAATGATCAGAATTTCACCGGAACACCTGCCACTTACACCATTTCCGGAACCATCACGGATGGCGCCGGTCCGGTGCCGGATGTTACGCTGACGTTTTCTCATGATGGGCTGACGAGCACCACGCTTGCGGACGGCACTTATTCATATCCCATCAGCGGGCGCTCGACGACCACCATCACACCCAGTAAAACAGGGTATCATTTCGATCCGCCATCGCGAACCTGCAGCACCATCATTTCGGATCAACCCGGACAAGATTTCACCGCCATTCTCAACACCTATATCATCAGCGGCCGGGTCAGCGACGGCGTTAATCCCGTTCAGGGGGCACAGCTGTCGTTCACGCATGATCCCGCAGCTAACATTACGACCAACGCCAATGGCGAATATGCCTGCTCCATCACCCATGGCGCATCCACTACCATCAGCGTGAGCCATCCCGGCTATCAGAGCTGGACGCCGGCGACACGGAGCTTGACCACGGTCAGCGCCGACCAGCAGAACCAGAACTTTGTCGGGACGCCAAAAGAGTACACCATTTCCGGTCAGATCACCGATGCGGCCTCCGCCAGCTCCATCGAAGGCGCAACGATCCACTTTTCCCATACCAGCGCCACGACGACGACTGATGCGTCAGGAAAATATTCTTTTAAAGTATTGTATGGCACCACCACGACCGTCTCCGTGACCCACCCGGCCTACCACGGCTGGTCACCCGCAAACCGGCCCTTGTCCAATATCGCAAATGATCAAAACAACCAGGACTTCACCGGCATCCTCAACACCTTCACCATCTCCGGCGTCATCGGCGACGGCAGCCAGCCCCTCGCCGGCGCCACAGTGATTTTCTCCCACAATGGAGGTACCACCACCAGCAATGCCAATGGCGAATATGCCTGTGTTGTCAATTACGGCACCACCACCACCCTGACGCCAAGCCATCCCAGCTACAGCATCTGGGAGCCGCCCGACATCACGCTGAATAATATAACCGCAGATCAGCCGCATCAGGATTTCAACGCCCAGCCCAGCCGTTTCGTCGTCGCCCTGCAGTTCACCGATGCAGCCGGGGCTGCCGTAGGCGGCGTCCTCTGCCGGTTGTGGGCACCGGACCGCTATGTGGGCAAGGTGCAGAGTGCAGCGGTCATGCAGCTGCTCTGGGGTGCTCATCCTTATAACGCCCTGTTCCGCTACTGGGATGCCATGCCGGGCGGCGATTATCTCTTCCGTTTCACCGCGCCCCCGGGATGGGCCTTCCTCAGCCCCGATTCCATGGTACTGGAGGTGCCCGCGGCGGCCAATTTCTATTCCATTGAGGGCCATCGCTTCATCCTGCGCCAGACCGGCACCACGCCCGCTCCCGATGATTCCGGAGCGGTCGTGCCACCGCAACCGCCAGAATGGCATCATCCCCTGCAGTTCGTCTCCGGCAGTCCCGAGTGGCACTCGCAACCCTGGGAAAATGCCGTGGATGAGGATGTGGAAGGCTGGGACGGCACCGCCACGGTGCAGGTCGACGAATCGGGCAAGACCTGGGCCATTTTCAAATTCAGCAACGAGCAGATCCACAAGTTCAACTATTTCACCCTGCAAACCGACAACGGCACAGACGATGACCTCTGCGTTAACCGCCAGCCCTACCAGGTTGAAGTATCAACATCCACCACAGGCGCTGATCCAATCGATTTCACCTCCCTGGGCGTCTTTCGCATCAAATCGCCGCAGATGAGCTTTTATAAAATCGGCAAAGTGGTCGCGGCCAAATATGTCCTGCTGCGCATCTTCACCGTTCCCGGCGCCAGACATGGCTGGGAGCAGGTGGTCGAATTCGGCCTGAGCTGGAACAAGACCCAAGACGCGCAGCCCGTCGCCGAGGCGATGGCCTTTCAGGTGATGCCCGATGGCTTTGCGCTCGAGCCCGCCCATCCGAATCCCTTCAATCCCGAGACAACGATTCGTTATCAGCTCCCGGAAGAGGCATACGTTGTATTGCGCGTATTCAATCTCGCCGGTCAGGAGGTGGCACGGCTGGCGGATGGACAAGAGACAGCGGGGGCGCATGCGGTCAGGTGGCAGGCCGGGCATCTGCCCAGCGGGGTCTATGTGATCATTCTCTCGGCGGGAGAGCATAAAACTGTGCAGCGGGTTGCATTGGTGAAGTAAGCATACAACCGCGCCAGGCAGGATTCGCATGCGGTCAGGTGGCAGGCCGGGCATCTGCCCAGCGGGGTCTATGTGATCATTCTCTCGGCGGGAGAGCATAAAACTGTGCAGCG
>CAUJEL010000049.1 GCA_963169875.1 Candidatus Zhuqueibacterota bacterium | reverse complement strand
CACGCTGGGAACCAAAGTCGATGAACAGCGTATTGAGGATCTTGAAGGCGAGTTCCGTAAAACCTATATGCTGCACTACAATTTTCCGCCCTTCGCCACCGGTGAAGTCAAGCCCGTGCGCGGCGTCAGCCGCCGCGAAGTGGGCCACGGCAATCTTGCGGAACGCTCCATTAAACAAGTCATGCCGTCTGAGAAGTTGTTCCCCTATACCGTGCGCATTGTCTCCGACGTGCTCGAATCGAATGGGTCTTCTTCCATGGCCACGGTTTGCGCCGGATCGCTCTCTCTCATGGATGCAGGCGTTCCCATAAAAAGTCCGGTCGCTGGCATTGCCATGGGACTCATCAAAGAAGGCGATCAGGTCGCTGTGCTGACCGATATCCTCGGTGACGAAGACCACATGGGCGACATGGACTTTAAAGTCGCCGGCACCCGTGAGGGCATCACCGGTTTTCAGATGGACATCAAAATCAAAGGCATCTCGACGCAGATCATGCGAGAGGCATTGGCGCGTGCCAAAGAAGCCCGCTTTTATCTTCTTGACAAGATGGCGGACGTGCTCCCACAACCGCGCGCCGAGCTTTCTGTTTATGCGCCGAGAATCATGTCCATCAAAATACCTGTTGATTCAATCGGCCTGGTCATCGGACCCGGTGGCAAAAACATCCGCGAGATCATCGAACGCACCGAAACCACCATCGATATTTCCGATGATGGCACGGTCATCATCGCGGCGGTGGATCCGGGTGCCTGTGAAAAAGCAGCCAGTATCATCAAGTCCATGACCGCTGAAGTCGAAGTCGGCACGGTTTACAACGGCAAGGTCAAAAAGATCGCCAAATTCGGCGCTTTTGTCGAAGTTCTACCGGGACGCGAAGGCTTGTTGCACATCTCCGAGATCGACAACCGCCGCATTGAAAGGGTGGAGGATGTTCTCAAAGTCGGTGACGAGGTACAGGTCAAGGTCATGAAGATCGACGGCGACGGCAAAATGGACCTCAGCCGTAAAGTCCTTCTTGATAAACCAGCCAGCAAATAACGGTGAATAAATCTCCCGTCAGGGTTACACAACTGTCCAACGGTATCCGCGTCATTTCCGAGCGGATACCGCAGGGACGATCTGTATCCATTGGCATCTGGGTCCGCTGCGGTTCCGCGTTTGAAACGCAGGACAATAATGGCATCGCCCATTTTATGGAGCACATGTTCTTCAAAGGAACGCGTACGCGCAGCGCCCGGGAGATCGCCCACAGCCTTGAATCGCTGGGGGGAAACATCAATGCAGCCACCGGCAAGGAACTCAGCGTTTACACCGCCCTGGTGATCGACGAGCATATGCCTGTCGCCGTGGATGTTCTACTCGACCTGGTGCAGAATCCTCTCTTTTCGCCTCAAGATATCTCCAAAGAAAAAAAAGTCGTACTGACTGAAATAAACCACGCGCTTGAAGATCCCGAAGAGATGGTCCTCGATTTTTTTTACATGGATTTGTTTCACGATCACCCGCTCGGATATCTGATTTATGGTAATGCCAAAAATGTAAAAAAGTTCACACAGCAAAACCTGGTCGATTTTTTGCGCCAGTACTATCGTCCTGAGCGCATGGTGATGGCGGCCGCGGGCCGTGTTGATCACGATGCATTTGCGGCCGAGGTGGAAAAAAGGATATCGGTGCAGGAAGCGACGAGTGGGGAAGCGCCCGCATGGCCGTCGCCGCCCGGTGATCATTCCGGGGGCCAGGCAGGAGGCAAGCACCGGCATGTGCACAAATCCATGCAGCAAGCGCACCTTTGCACCGGGTTCCGGCTCTTTCCCTACAGCGATGCGCGTAAATACGCGATGATTTTGCTCGATATGCTCTTTGGCAGCGGCATGAGTTCCCGGTTGTTTCAAAACATCCGCGAAAAATATGGCTTTGCCTACTCGGTCTACAGTTTTGTCGATTTCATGAGCAGCACCGGCGTGTTTGGCTGTTACATGGCGTGTGACAACCGCAAGGTGGATATGGCACTCGACCTGTTGCAGCGGGAATTTGACAAGTTGCGGCGTCACGGCGTCTCCCGAGAGGAATTGGATATGATCAAGAGACAGGCGCGCGGCAATATCATCCTGGGACTGGAAGGCAGTTCGCGGCGTATGCACAAGATCGCCGAGACCGAGATTTACGATGCTGACCACTTAAAGCCGGAAGAGGTGGTGCGTAAAGTTGAGAGCGTCACCACCGCGCAGATAGCGGAACTGGTTGAAGCCGTCATGGACGAATCGCAGCGGGTGACCTCGCTGCTGGTGCCGCATTAGGCTTCGACGTATCCTTGCGAAGGTTTTAAACCTTCGCAAGGGTAATAAGCAGCCCAACCCTAAACCTGTATCGACAAGATGCCCATCCTCGCCTATCATATGGTGGAACCGCGTTTTGATCTCAGCATCACGCGGGTCAAGCCGGATCAATTCCGCCGCCAAATAGAAATCGCTCTGGCATCGGGTTACCGTTTTGTCACCCTGCGGGAGTATCTGGCCCAGGCACAAGTGGATGAAAAAGCCGTCGCCTTGACCTTTGATGACGGTTATGAAAGCATCTACCAATATGCTCTACCCATTTTGCAGGAATATGATATTCGCGCCACCGTGTTTGTCATCAGCCATTATCTGGGCAAAATGGACGACTGGGATGTCAATTTCGGCGGGATTCGTTTCAGACATCTCGATGCTGATGGCGTTCGCGCGCTGCATGACGCGGGCTGGGAGATTGGTTCGCACACCTGTTCGCATTGGGATTTGACGCGTCTCTCCGCTGCCGGCAGGCGGGAGGAAGTGACTGCATCCAAAATGGAGCTGGAACGATTGACCCAGGCGCAGGTGCAGACCATTTCCTATCCGTTTGGCAACACCAATGCAGAGGTGATTGCCGATTGCCGGGCCGCGGGATACGAGGCCGGGGTAGTCATGGGGCGGTCTCATGTAGAACTTGAAATGAATTTCAATTTGAGCCGGATCGGTGTGTATTTATTCGATTCCCCCGGACTGTTTTCGCAAAAACTTGTTGCGAAAAAGCAAAAAATGTTTAACTTTATACAGCGAGGCATCGATTTTTGCTCGGATGGCACCGTCTTGGTGAGACAAGGCATTGGTAAACCTAAAAAATAGTGCTTGATTATTGCCGCAATTATCGTTATTTTATCAGGCTGACGAGCAGGTCAAACCTCAGGTAGCGTCCAAGATGGAAGAAAAAGCGATCAAACGTCTTTATTATTCCATCGCCGAGGTGAGCCGCATAACCGATCTCAAGCCGTATGTGTTACGGTATTGGGAAACGGAGTTTCGCGAGCTCAGGCCTGCCAAGAATCGGGCGGGGAATCGCATCTATCGAAAGAGCGATATCCGTCTGATATTCACCATAAAGCGTCTGCTCTATCATGAAAAGTACACCATAGAGGGGGCGCGGCAAAAGCTGCAGCAGATCAAAAAGAACAATGATCCACAGATGAGTCTGTCGCTGTACGAGGCCAAGAGTCAGGACATCATCGAAGAGCTGCGGCAGATGTTGACGGAATTAAATGAGTTGCTGGAAGATTTTCATCGGGGCGTAGCGCAGTCCGGTTAGCGCACTTGACTGGGGGTCAAGGGGTCGCAGGTTCAAATCCCGCCGCCCCGACCAAAAAAAAAGGGCTTGCATAGTACAATTATGCGAGCCCTTTTTTTTACTTGTTTCTAACATGAATTTTCTTATATTTTTTATTACGGTCCGACTTGAATCAAAACATCTTTTTAATGAATTTCTTGATGCTGAATTGACGAAAGAATGATCAGGTAATATCATGTCTCTCTTCATTTGCATGGAATGTGGCAAGAATAATTGAGTCTCATTTTCATTTGAAGTTCAGGATATGCTGTGATTCTCTCCAAAACCACCGAATATGCTTTGCGCATCCTCACCTTGATGGTCCAACAAGAGGTGAAATTCTCTTCCGATGAATTTTACCGCCAACTCGGCATCCCCAAAAAATATTTGCAGCGATTACTCACGCTCCTCAGCAAGGAAGGATTGATCGTCAGCACACGCGGCAAGAAGGGGGGATATACCCTGGCCAAAAAGCCGGAAACCATAACGCTTGCGAATATCGTCCAGATCTTACAAGGCCTGCCACCAGAACCGAAATGTTTTTTTGGCTTTGAAAAATGTCTTCTGAATGAGCCTTGCGTGATGCACTCACGATGGGATCATCTGCAAACAGAAATTCTGCACACCCTCGAAACCACAAAACTTTCCGATCTCATAAGAACATCTTGATTTTATTATCTAAATATGCTACCTTTATATAGCATTATAACCAACTAATAAACAGAAGGGATGAATTATGGTAGATTCGACCATGGTGTTGGCAGGACAGACCATTGCCTATACCCTCTACGTCATCGTCATTCTGGCGCTCATGGCGTGGTTTGCCTACAAGATAACTCGGGCAGGCAAGGAATCCCCGGTCAAACCGTCGCTTTTTTATTCTTTCGTCGCATTGCTCGTGGTTATTGGCGTTTCCTTGCACATCGTCACCCACGAAACCATCCCCTGGAAACCGCTGGATCTGAATCGTGCGGACATCACAGCGGATGCAGAATTCAACATCGTCATCGCCGATCATCAGTTCACACTGCCCAGCGACAAACTGATCATCAAGCAGGGGCAGCTGGTGCGATTCAATGTCGAGTCCAAAGATCTCACCTACGGGTTCGGTCTCTTCCGGGCGGACAATTCGATGGTCTTTCAAATGCAAGTTCTGCCCGGCCACAAAAACGATATCCTGTGGAAATTCGACCGGCTTGAAACCTACTCGATCCGCTCCACAGAATACTCGGGATGGAAAGGCATTAACATGATCGTACGTGATGCCATAGATGTTGTTCAGTAATAAACTAAACTGCGAGATGAACTATGACGCTCATTCAGACATTTTTAAGAGGTGAAAAGGGACTCTTTAAAGCGGAATCCCTGACGCCCATGCAAAAACTGGCTTTGCGATTCGTGGTGGTTGGATTGATCTATTATGGCTTCGTAGTGTTTGAAGGCGTGATCATGCGCATCTATGAGATACAGCCCTTCTCCTATGTAACCCATGAGCAATTTTTTGCCATCTTGACCGCCCATCCCCTGGTGGGCATTTTCGGCTCCACCTATGCCATTGTATTCGGGGCTTTTTTATTTCTTGTGCCTTTTCTGATGAAAAAACCATTGTGGAGCATCAAACTGGCAAACTGGACACTATGGCTCACCACTATTGGCACCCTTACCTTCTGGCTCGCCGGTTTTGTCTCCCATTACAGTCCTTTGTATACACTCTATTGGCCGTTGCCCGCTGACTTTACCCAATTCAGCGTGTTGGGCGGCACCTTTTTCATCCTTGGCGTTGCCCTGGTTATGGTCGGCACTCTGTTCTTCGTTTTAAATATTTTCAAGACCATTACCTATACGCCCGAAGGCTGGGAAAAACAGCCCGGCTGCGCTTTGATCAAATCCGCATTGGGCTTGACGGGTCTGAGCAATCTTTTCACCAGAAAAAAACAGGAACACCTGGTATCGCTGCCGGTTGCGGCAGTCGCGCGCGGTACCGTGGATATGGCATTCAATGCCATTATCATCACATTTACGGGCGTTCTGATCCTGATTTACATGGTCGCGGCTCTGTTTGGAGAAAATTTGCAGCATTCTCTCATCGATGCGCTCCTTTATAAAAACTGGTTCTGGTGGGGCTTGGATTTAATCGCAGACGGGCTGGTGCTTATTTTTGTGGCAGGAACCTGGTATCTGCTTGCCACCCTGATCACCGGCAAAAAACTATTCATGGAAAATATTGCCCGGGCCGCTTTGTTTGTTGAAATGGTCGTTTCCTGGACCGTCTGGTCCCATCACTTGATGTCCGATCAGGCCCAGCCTGGCATCCTCAAAATTCTCTCCGGAGAGATGGTGACTGCCTTTGAACTCATCACACAGGGACTCGCCTTTTTCATCACCCTGGCAACACTCTGGAGTGCCAGACCTTTGAAAATGACGCCGCCATTAAAATTCCTGCTCGGCGGATTACTCGGATTTGCCCTGGCCGTTCCCGCCGGCATCATGCAGGCGGACCTCGGTTTGAATAGAATTCTGCACAATACCCAATGGGTGGTCGGTCCACACGTTCATGTGGCCGTGCTGGTTGGATTGAGCATGACGTTGTATTCTGCCATCTACTTTTTACTGCCCATTTTGACCAATGGCGCCAAGCTGTATAGCGAAAAATTGGCCAATATTCACTTTTGGGCGCACCTCATCGGCGGCATCGGGATGGGCGCGTTCATGGGCATGGCTGGTCTGCATGGCATGCTGCGCCGCACCCTCTATTTCAACGGGGAGTTTAATACCTATATGATATTAGCCGGTCTGTGCGGTGCCTTGCTGCTGCTGGCGTTCCTTGTATTTTTCATAAACATCGTCATGACGGTTGGATTAAACGGTGTTATAGGCATTTTCAGTCCCGCCAAGATCAAAACCAAAGATTTGTTGCCCAAAACAGAATAAGCATTCGGATTGATCAGGCAATCAGGGCTTGTGCGTAGACATCCACAGGCCCTTTTTTATTTCATAATTTATCAGCACATTAATAAATCGCTTGAATTAAATCATCAACTGTACTACATTTGTGAATTGGAGACGTGCAATCTGATCAAAACCATAATCATCCACGCTGAAAACAATTTGCAAAATTTATGATCGATCGAATTTGGGCGCTGATTCGCAAAGAGGTCTTGCACATCCGCCGCGACGGGCGCAGCCTGCTCATCGTTTTTCTCATGCCCCTTCTCATGATACTTCTCTACGGCTACGCCATCTCTTTCGACATCAAAGAGATCAGACTGGGCCTTTTCGATGCGGATCGCACGCCCGCATCCCGTGCTTTGTCAGAAAGCCTTACCAGCTCCAATTATTTTAAAGTCGTGCGTACTATGGACGATCGTGAAGAGATCGATCCCGCTCTCATGCAGCGCGACGTCGCCGCAGTGCTGGTCATTCCCACAGGATTCAGCCGGGATATAACGACCAGCATTTTTGCAGACGTACAATTAGTGGTTGACGGATCCAATGCCAACCAGGCCTTGATCACCTGCAACTAACTAAAGTCCTATCTCTCCGCTTATGCCGCGCAGTTCTACGATCAATCTGTGCAGTCGCCGGTCGATATCAAACCACGCATTCTCTACAACCCCGATCTGAAAAGCACCGATTTCATCGTTCCCGGATTGACCGTGGTCATCATGATGATGATCTGCACCTTGCTCACCTCACTAACCATCGCCCGCGAACGCGAGACCGGCACCATGGAACAGATTCTCGTTTCGCCCATCCGGCCGGTGGAATTTATCATCGGCAAGATCGCTCCCTATACACTGCTCGCCCTGTTGGATGCGGCCTGCATCATTGGGTTCTCAACCCTGGTCTTCAAGGTGCCATTCAGAGGCAGTGTGCTCCTGCTGCTGATGTTATCGATTCTGTTCATATTTGCCGCCCTCAGCATCGGCGTGCTCATCTCCACGCGCGCCAAGACGCAGCAGGAGGCCATGATCGCCTCCAATGTCACTTTCGAACTGCCTTCCCTGTTGCTCTCCGGTTTCATCTATCCCATCAGCTCTCTGCCGATCGTTCTGCAGATTATTTCCAATTTCATCCCGACCAGGCATTTTATCATCATCAATCGCGGCATCATGCTCAAGGGCGTGGATTTCTCCGCCCTCTATATGCAATCCCTGTTTTTATTGCTGTTCGCAACGGCCCTTCTTGGCATCAGTGTTTTCCGGTTTAAAACGAATATGGAAGGGTGAGTCGTGCGCAAAATCCTTCATATTGTCAAAAAAGAATTTCTCCAGCTCAGCCGTGACCGCACTATGGTGATGATTCTTATCGGCATGCCGATCCTGCAGTTGCTCATCCTCGGGTATGTGGTTTCCGCGGACATCAAAAATATAAAAACGGTCCTCTGCGATCTCGATAACTCGTCTCTGAGCCGGTCGATTGCCCAACGTCTCGATGCGACACCCTATTTTACACAAACGCGCACAGTGAATTCACTGCAAGGTGCGCAAACCTGCATCGATCGCGGCGAGGCAGAGGTGGGTTTGATCATCGCGGAACATTTTTCAGCCAATGTGAGCACAGGCCGGCGGACAGAGCTGGTCGTCCTGGTTGACGGTCAGGATGTTAACACAGCCACCATTGCGCTCGGATATCTCAACGGCATCCTGGATGATTTTCTCACCGGGCAGATCGAGATTCGTATATTGGCATACCCTGAACTGGCAGATATGCATTTTATTCGTTCCAGTTACAACATCCGCTTCAACCCGGACTTGAAAAACAGCGTCTATATGATCCCCGGCATTATTGTGTTCCTGCTGACGCTGATCACCTCGGGGCTGAGTGCTGCCTCTCTGGTGCGCGAACGGGAGATCGGCACCCTGGAGCAACTCATGGTCTCACCCCTGAAAAAGCACGAGATCATCCTGGGTAAAATCATTCCCTTTGCGATCATCGGATTGGGCGAGGCGCTCATCTCTTTGGCTTTTGCGCGCGTCTGGTACGATATCCCCATGGCCGGCAACCTGTTCCTTTTCATTGGCATAACAATGGCGTATCTGTTTACCACGCTGGGGATGGGATTGCTGACGTCGGTTTTCGCGCGCACGCAGCAGCAAGCCCTGTTCATGAACTGGTTTGTCATGTTGTTCGTGCTCCTCATGTCCGGGTTCATGTTCCCGATTGAGAACATGCCCGCCTGGGCACAATATCTCAGTTATCTTAATCCCATGCGTTATCTCATGGTGGTGGTTCGGGAGCTGTTCATCAAGGGGGCTGGCCTTCAATATCTGTACGGACAAGCCCTTGCCCTGATTTTTTTCGGTGGTTTGACTTTTACAATAGCCCTGCTGCGATTACAGAAGAGGATGAACTGATGGAAAAATCGCTCCCCTTGAAAAGATTCCCGGCCCCTGCCATTGACAAGTTTCTTTTTATGGTGCGCACCCTGCACGACTGCCAGAGCCGCTGCGTCGTCACGTTCGCAAACAGGCTCGATGAATCCCGATTATCCCGTGCGATGCGGATGAGTCTGGATGCAGAGCCCATCCTCGGCTGCCGCTTTGTCGATCATCCATTGAAACCTTTCTGGGAACGGCGGGAAGATCTGCACCAGATCGCAACCTGTCCGGTGATTGTGCCAATAGATCTTGACAAGGCGTGTAATGAATTTCTTGCCGAACCGCTTTATCCGTGTACTGATCCACAGATACAGATGAGATTGTTTCGCACAGAGATTGATACATTGTGCATAAAGATGAACCATATGGTGGTGGACGCCGGTGGACTCATCGAATATGTGCATCTTTTGGGACAGCTCTACAAGCAAATCGGCGGCCACCAGGCAGACGGAGCAGCTTTGAACAGGGGGGGGGACCGCGGGCAGGGACAGGTATTGAGACACATTCCGGTGCGTAAAGTGCTGGCGAGCTTTTTTTACTCGCGCATGCCCGATTCCAGCCTGGGCTTTCCAATGACGGGGACTGATCGCTCCGGGCGCAGCTTTATCAAGCATACCATAACGGCAGAGCGGATCGCCGCCATCAAACGATATTGCCGCGAACACCAGGTTACCATGAACGCCGTGCTACACACAGCCTGCTTCCGTGCCCTCTTTGAGGTGCTCGATCCGCCGGCGCATCAACCATTGCCCCTTCAGGCAACCCTCAATATGCGGCAGTATCTGCCCTCTGGCAGGACGAACGCCCTCTGCAATCTGGTCGGTATTTTTTTTCCAGCAGTCATGAGGGAACCTGACGCACCATTTGAAAAGACATTAAAGCACGTCCACGAAGAACTGCAAAAGGAGAAAACCCGCCAATCCTGGATTGCCGCCAGCGTTCTGCTGGAAGTTGGTTTCATTTTCGGATTTGCAGCGGCGAAACGCATTACCCATTTTGTCCTGAGCCGAATATCCGATGAAAAAACTCATCATCCCGCTTTTGCCAACATTGGCCAATTATCAGAAGAACAGATTGACTTTGGGGATGTCGGCTGCAGCGATTTTGTCATGTATGGGCCCATTCCCTTTCCGCCTGCTTCCATCTTGTCTGTCAACAGCTACCGGGATTCCATGCACATTACCACGGGATTTTGTCATTCCGCCACAGATGCGCTGCTGCATGAAAAGCTGGTGCAGAAATTTATTGCGGAACTCCCCGCAGGTTAAACGAACCGCTGTTCTCCATGGGCACTGGCGTATCTGCTTATCCATCGTTGATGTGCAACTACGATGATTTGATATTCTCTGCGTGGCCGCAGGAGAGGCTTTTGAACTATGGAAAATAGTAAAATTCCCGCCGTGCGCCGCACGGTCCGTTCAGTACCCTCCGGTTCTGCATAAAATACGGGCCAGATAAATGGCTTCGCGGGCTGTGCGGTTCATTCGATCACTCAGAAGAGTCCTGTATTTTGTTAATACTTGCTCGCAAATGTCATTATCATATCAGAAAAAAGCTCTCTTGTTTGCGGCAATAAAGTTGCGTTAAGGACAAAACAGGCTAGAAATACAAAGAATTCTTCAATCCCGACGTTTTTATCTTGATTTATTCCTGCAAGTTCATAACTTTGAGTAGATAGTGCTGCTTTCTGTGTCAACGATCGCATCACTAGCATCCCACGTTACCCTCAGGTGAGGGATTTAAGATCCATGGGCAATATGACAATAATCTTGTCTGTCCATTTTCCTGCCAGTGGCGTTGACGGTCGCTGTTCTTTTGTAGCGTGAAATCGAAAACTGCGTATTTTCTGTGAGGTGAACACATGAACCAGTATCGTAGGTTGTCACCCGAAGAGATACAAATGGCCATCCACCAAAGGTGCAGCGCGGAAGATTGGGCGCGCATCAAAGTGGATCCAGCGTTTGACGTTACCCGGCTGTATGAGGTCCACTTTCAGGGAGATGTCTCGATCGGCAGGAATGCAGGATTTGTTGCAGACGGCAACTGCAAAAAAGTGTGCGGCCTCTTCAGCGTCACTCTAAGCCAGTGCGTCCTCTCCGACGACGTTCGCATCGCAGGGGTCGGCGGCCGCATCCATAACTACCAGATTGGCCGTCAGACAGTCATCGAAAATATCCACACTCTTGAGGCGGATGACAATCCGCGCTGCGGCAACGGCATAGAGATCGGCGTGCTCAACGAAGCCGGAGGGAGGGAGGTGACTCTTTTCGCCGGATTGACTGCCCAGATCGCTTTCATTCAAGCCATGCATAAACAGGATCCTGATTTTCAAACATCCCTCCGCCAGCTCATTCAAAAAAAATGCCAGAGAGTCATTACTCCTCAAGCCATCGTCGCCGACCATGTGACGATTTCCAATGCTGGTGTGCTGCGCAATATCAATATTGGCGCTTTTGCGGTTCTGGCAGGTGTCAGTGAGTTGCACGATGGCACGATATTGAGCTGTCAGGAAGATCCCGTCTACCTGGGCCCCAACGTCATCGCCCGGGAATTCATCATCTGCGAAGGTGCACAAGTCAGCGATGGTGCGCTATTGGATCGTGTTTTTATCGGTCAGGGAAGCCGCGTTGGCAGAACCTTTTCCGGGGAAAATTCCCTGTTTTTTGCCAATTGTGAGGCATTTCATTCAGAAACTTGTTCCATATTCGCCGGACCTTATTCGGTCACCCATCACCGTTCGACGCTCCTCATCGCCTGCCTGTTTTCTTTTTACAATGCCGGCAGCGGCACCAATCAAAGCAATCACATGTACAAACTGGGGCCTGTGCATCAGGGTGTTCTGGAACGCGGCTGCAAGACCGGTTCCTTCAGCTATCTCCTGCTGGAAAGCCATATCCCGGCCTTCAGCGTGGTCATCGGCAAACACATGACCAACTTCGATCTGCCCGACTTTCCCTTCTCCTACATCGCGGATGAGGCAGGCAAGTCCATGATCATCCCTGGGAAAAACCTGTTTTCAATTGGCACGGTTCGTGATGGCGCCAAGTGGCCGGCACGGGACCGGCGCAAAGCGCACGGCAAACGCGATTTGATCATTTTCGATATTTTTTCCCCGTATACCGTTGAAAAGATGCGCAAGGGACGGGATATACTCCACAAATTGTACGAAGAAACGCCCAAAGAGACTGAGAGCCTTCATCTTGGTGGCGCACAGATTAAACGGCTGCTGCTGCGCAAAGGGGCCAAGTATTATGAATTGGCCATTGATCGCTATCTCATTGGCCAGGTATTGACAGCCCTGGAAAAAAGGCTTGAAAATGGGCAAGCCGACGCCAGGCAGGCGCTGCAATCATTGCCAAAACCCGAACCACTGCAACATCCTGATAAATGGCTTGATCTCTGCGGATTGCTGCTGCTGGATGAAAAATATCAACAGCTGATCAGGCAGGTCCGTGAAAAGTCGATCAACTCCATGGATGACCTGCTGCACGAACTGGAACGTTTGCACAGTTCGTATCATGAAGATGAGTGGGCTTATATCTGCCACGCCTTCCAGGCAGAATACGGGCTTGACGTCCAGGCTCTGCAACCCGGGCAGCTCGTGGATTTGATAGATCGCTGGGCATCAGCGGCGTCCTCCCTGCAGGCACTCATCCTGGCGGATGCCAGGATCGAGTTTGCCGATTTTGCGCGCATCAGTTATGGGTTAACCGGCAGCGACGATGATAAGGTCAGCGATTTTGAACAAGTGCGCGGCACCCTGGCGGGGAATAAGGTCATACAGCAGTGCGAAGAAGAGGCAGCGCAAATCAAACTTCGAGCCGAACGATTAAAAGAAATCCTGGCATAACCCTTCGAACAAGATCCATTATTCATGAAAGGATTGATTATGAGCCGTGAAGAGATCGCACGTCGCGTTATTGCTGTAACCGGCCGTGAATTGGGCAAAAAAATTGAAGAGATTAAAGAACCGCATCATTTTTCTTTTGACCTGGGCGCAGATTCACTCAAATCCATTGAGCTGGTCGCCGCGTTCGAAGAGGAATTTGATCTCAACCTGAATGAAGAAGAAGCGCTCAAGGTGCA
>CAUJEL010000048.1 GCA_963169875.1 Candidatus Zhuqueibacterota bacterium | reverse complement strand
CTTTTTAAAGGAGGATTGCGGCTGGTTTGATGAGCAAGGCCGCCCTATGTCGCAATCCAGTATGAGGCCTGGCTGCTTTTTAAAGCTTGGAGAAAAACACAATGCCAAAACAAGAAGAAATATGTCGCAATCCAGTATGAGGCCTGGCTGCTTTTTAAAGGTAATGTAGATTGGCTGCAGCGCATTGATCATTATTCGTCGCAATCCAGTATGAGGCCTGGCTGCTTTTTAAAGCAAGATGGCTATCAATATCAATTGCCTTATTATGTAGGTCGCAATCCAGTATGAGGCCTGGCTGCTTTTTAAAGAACGCTTGTTAGTAGCACTCTATTGCTGCCCCTGTATGTCGCAATCCAGTATGAGGCCTGGCTGCTTTTTAAAGAAATTATTTGTCGTCGTCAGCCGTTTTTTTCTTTTTTGTCGCAATCCAGTATGAGGCCTGGCTGCTTTTTAAAGAAAGAAAAATAGCCCCGGCAAGCTTTAAAGCTTCTCGGGTCGCAATCCAGTATGAGGCCTGGCTGCTTTTTAAAGAATCGGGGTAAGTTTTTCCCCGGCCTAACTTATACATAGTCGCAATCCAGTATGAGGCCTGGCTGCTTTTTAAAGTGAGATTATCAAGCGTCAGCAGGATTGGCAATCATGAGGTCGCAATCCAGTATGAGGCCTGGCTGCTTTTTAAAGACACTCGCAGCTGATGTATACAAACAAGGTAATACGTCGCAATCCAGTATGAGGCCTGGCTGCTTTTTAAAGCCTGCGTTCGACAAGCGCGAAGATGAGGAATTATCAGAGTCGCAATCCAGTATGAGGCCTGGCTGCTTTTTAAAGAGTGACCAACCGCCGGGCTTCAAGGAATAACAGACAGTCGCAATCCAGTATGAGGCCTGGCTGCTTTTTAAAGACGCGGCGCACGTGGTGCTGCTGCTCGGTGGTATCTATGTCGCAATCCAGTATGAGGCCTGGCTGCTTTTTAAAGTTTAATAATGAGCCTTGTGCAGAATGCAAAAAGTATATGGTCGCAATCCAGTATGAGGCCTGGCTGCTTTTTAAAGAACATCTTCACAGGTTCAGCTGGTACTGCTACCTTCTGAGTCGCAATCCAGTATGAGGCCTGGCTGCTTTTTAAAGTCAAACATGATGCAGAGGTAAAAATGCTGCTGATAAAAGTCGCAATCCAGTATGAGGCCTGGCTGCTTTTTAAAGGTTGATTATGCTGTCCGGGGCCTTAACAGCCCACCCAAGTCGCAATCCAGTATGAGGCCTGGCTGCTTTTTAAAGATAAGAAAGAAAATACATTAAAAAAAACAGAAATTTAGGAGAATTACTCCCCTAATCGCCTTTTTTAGACATTTTTCGTGCCCATTTTTCAAGAGATTATACTGCAGAAAATATTTACAACTCTTTTATTTTCTCAAGTTATGCAGGTAACGCTAATCGAATAACAATCCCGGCACTGGTCCTTAGATGACAATAATCTGTTCATCGTCACCCTCGCGCCAGCCGCGCCCAATTCCATAAGATTCAATGCGGCGGCAACACGTGCCGCAAATTTTGTAAATACGCAGGTTGTCCTTGTCCATATCAATGTATTTTTTGACTTTATTTAGCATTTCACTGTATTCCTCCTTATTTAAAAAGCATTCGAACACGCTGAATTGCACACGCTGGCCATAATCCTGCAATTGCCGGGCTACGCGGGTACGCCGCGCGTCTTCCCTTATATCATATGAAACCAGTAAAAATGTCTTATTGCTCGAGGACATAAGGATGATAATCCCTGCGTTGTTGTATCGCCATACTCAGACGCTGCACTTGCCGCCGCATCAAATCCCGATACGATTTGGCATTTTCTTCCTTGGCGCGCATCCAGGATTCATAGTTGGAAAAATATTTTTTGAGCGCCTCTTCGGTCAACAAAACCCCGTTGTTCTCATCCGTCTGGAAATCCGATCTCTGGACTATCCGTTTGTTAAACAGCTTTAAGGTAAGCCGGTCAATCACCGGATGGCGAAACTCTTCAATCATATCCAAAGCCAAAGAGGGCCGGCCATATACGATACCATGCAAAAACCCAATGTAGGGATCAAAACCATGTGCCAGCAACAGGCCCATCATTTCATTGGTGATCATGGTGTAGCCCAGGCTGAGCAACGCATTGACCGGGTCCCTCGGCGGACGGCGGCTGCGCTGTTCAAAGACCAGCTCGCGGCGAAATAATTTGCCGTATCCACGGAAATAAGAAGCCGCAGAAATGCCCTCACTGCCGCGGAGAGAAGATACATTCTTCTGATCCGGCAACTGTGCCATGACTTGCTCTAGCGCGCCTATCTCTTTGGCAATATCGCACTCTGGATGGTTTTGCATATATTTCTTCAGCAGCGCCCGGGCGTTTTTTATTTTAGCGCCAACAAGGTGACGCACCAGACTTACCTGGAAAGACTCATCGAGATAGCGCTCGTACTGGGCCAGGCGCAGAATGACATTTTTCGATTCCACAGCCAACAAGCGGCCACGGAACCGGCCAGCCAGGGAGAAAAAAGCGACATCGACACCGGACTCCATCAGCAAATTCATCGCCTGGGTTGTGATTTGAATGTTGCCATAGAGACAAATCCGTTCAATTTTAATGACCGGCATCTGCAGCAGCTTTTTGCGTTCCTTCTCGATGATGATAGTGCGGCTTTTTTGCCGCAAAATAGCACCCTGATCACATATGTAAATAGGATTCATTCGCCCGCACTCACTATATCTCTATGATCCAACTGACGCTGTGTTCGCGATCCACACGGCGCAGTTTGCCAAATGCTGTTGGTAACTCCTCGCAACCAGTATTCTCAAACCACTGATTCAGACGTCTTTCCAGTTCTTGTCTCTTTCCTTCGAGCTGCCGTTCCTCTTTTTTTATCTTGATGAACTGACGAACCAATGCGTCCAGTTCTTTTGGATCCACTGCCGGTGCATGCTTTACTACTGTCTCTCCTTCAGGATGGATGCCTGGTGTTTGAAGTGTTGCGCCGCCGCTCGACCTGTCTTCGTCCTTGTCCAAAGGCGCCTCGATCTGCACAATCGCTTGTGACCTGGCTTGCTTCCGCAGCAACCGCGCATAGTCGCCGCTTTTGCCATGCAACAACGGCGAGGGATAACATCCTTCGGGTTGAGCCAGCTTGCAATAGCAGCCGACCGCAGGCGTGATATCCTGATGCCATTGCCGGATTTTCGGGCAACTGAGCGGATTCCCTTTCAATCGTGTACTCCAGCGGTCAGTGATGCGAAAGTTATAGTTTATGGTGTGCCGCATCACGGCATGCAGCGCGTTCCGGCCATCTTCCCCCATATAGCCGAGGGTGCCCAAAAAAGTCAGGCGCTCCAGATGATTCAGGCGGCCTTCTTTTTGCGCTTTTTCTTTTAGATAACGCAAGACATGGCATCCCTGCAATACTTCCTGAACAGATGCAATTTCTAATGCATTTTCCACATCCGCAGGAGAGTGCGACGTGCCAGCACCTAGTTTCGCCAAAGCCTCATAAAAAGCATTGGCGCTGATGCGCTCGGGCGCTGGCAAAGGGTAGAGCCAGCTGGCATTGTATTTGCCGGAGGCTTCCATGAAAAGACACCTGCGGCCACTGGACTGATGAATACCGAAAGGCAATTTGATGAGACACCCCAATCCTGAAGCGGTTTCGCCTTTGTGCGGAAAAGCTTCACGGCTTACGCCTTCAGGTGGTCTCCCGGCGAGGTCGAATAGTCTTTTGCAAAACAACCCCATGTCATTTGCGGGCAAGGGTTCATTAAAAAAATACCAGAGATGCAAACCTTTGGAACCAGAATCTTCAATATAGGAAGGCATTTTTAACTGATTGGTCTGCTTTTGCAGCCGGATGGCATCCTGCAGTACTAAATCCATCCAGGCAGCCCGATCACTCTCCTTGTGAATAAATTCGCCCAGAACCTGTTTGCTCAGATCCAGGTCAATGACAAGCAAAAATGATGTCTGGTCAGCACGAACCGGATATAATCCGAGTGTTTGCTCACCGCGCAAATGTTTTGACCACTCATCCGTGGTAAGAGGCTGGCGGTGCGTGCTGTAACCGATGCGGCCGTCATCATGCAACCATTGACGGGCGAAAACGCCTTCGCGGCCAATGAACAGATGCTGCAGCGTTTCAATATCTTGCTGTGTGAACGAATAGCCTTTTACGTTTTGGTCCTCCTCAACAGAGGATGCCTCAGGCAGTTGGGACAACTGCGGGTCTAACTGCGCCGCCTGCAGGAAAGACTTGCGGGCGGCGCCATGCAGATTGTATTTTTGCAATGCAAGACCCAATGCAAAATGGGCGAATGCCGTCTGCGGCTGCAAGCTGACTGCTTTTTGCAAAAACCTGATCGCCTTGTCGTATTGGCCTTCCTGAAGGTAGATTAAACCCAGCCCCAGTGAGGCATCTGCCTGGTCGGGATTTTCCCGCAACGCGGAGATGTAGCTATCCCTGGCTTCGGCTTCCAAACCGAGTTGCTGACAGATGAAACCCCATTGCCAATTGATATCGGCGGATTGAATAGGCTCCGTGCATTGCGACAGTGTTTCCTGAGCAGCGGCAAAGTCACCCTTGTGCAGCGCCACAGCAGCACGATAAATTATAGTGCCAATGGGATCAAAAGAATTGGATGGCTCCGCAGCATGGGTGGACCACGACTCGGGGTGGTCAGGCAACTGGAAATAGTTAAGCCAACCGCGAATGATCTGTTCCAATTTCTCCGTCATTTTGGTTTGTGTGTAAGCATGACTGTTTTGCAGCGTGTGTTGGATATTATCCTGCAATTGCTTCCAGGAACTCGAAGCCGGCCTCCGGCCTCTCGCATCGAAATGAAATCCCAAAAAAACAAAACCCGCATCTATGGGACCAGTCGACGTTTTCTTCTCATTGAGCGCAAGTCTTAACGCAGATAATTGCACCTGCACCTGCTGCCAAATTTCGGAAGCATGCTCTTCATCATCGCATAGGGCAAGCAGATTATCGGAGTAACGCAAATAACTATGCCTGTCAGATTGCATGCTTTGATCAAACTCATGAAGATAGAGATTGGAAAGAATGGGCGACAAGATCATACCCTGAGGAATCCCGGCGTGGTTGGCTGTTGCGTAGGCATGGACCGGCAACATGATCAGCTTGACCAGTTTTTGCTCAGGCAGATATTTTCCCAATTGGGTGGCGAGAAGCGTGCGATCGATGGAATCAAAAAACTGTTCAATGTCCGCATCGTAAAACCATTTCTTGCCTTTTTTGATCCAGCGCTCCACCCTTTCTGCGGCTTTTATGGCGGATCTTTCCCGACGGTAAGCATACGAGCAAGGCAAAAACAGTTTTTCAAGGACCGGTTCGATTATTTGCAGTACAGCATACTGTACCAACCGATCGCGCAACGCAGGGATGTGAAGTGTGCGTTGTTTGCCATTTTTATTTTGGACGAACGTAAGAAAGGGAAGTGGTGCATAGGCTTCTTCCTGCACCATTTTTTGCAGAAGCGTCAAGTTGGCTTCTTCTTGCGCGGCAAAATCGGCTATGGTAGTCCGGTCAATTCCCGGCGCGCCCATATTAGCTCGCAGACGTTCCCAGGCCCGGTAAAAATTATTCTGATCTGTAATTTTCAGCCACAATGAATCACTTTTCATGGTTTTACCTCATGAGTCAGTGCTCCTCCGAAAAAAGCGATTGCAGAGTATAATTTCCCATGCCAAAGGTGGTATTTTTACCCACATGGATATATTGCCCGAAACAGAGCAAGGGCCAAAACAACGCCAAATCACCCGTAAGTTTCATTTTTCCCACCATACCACCCAACTGCATACGCCGCTGCTGCCGGTTGGAATAGCGTTCCCAATCCCACCAGCGCAAATTTCTTCTGGTAACAGATATCTTTTCCGACTCAGAAATGATGGCTGTGTAATCCAGTTCCCACGTTTGCGGCGTATGCACAGAGGCCAACAAGGAAGCGCGGCGCAGAAGATTGCGCCAGAACAGTGAAAATGAGACGTCGCGGCACAGTTTTCCCATCTCGGTGATACGCAGAGGGGTATGTATTTCAAGCGTGCATCCGGATGGAGCAGTGTCATCCACGAAATCAAGCGGTTGCCGCACCCAGAGATTGTTTTTCAGGATGCCTGTCGTTGTTTGATAAATGCATTCATTTCTTTCATTGTATACGGCGTCCAACGTAAAACGCCCGCGTTGTTTTCCGATCCCCTGACGTCCCATTTCATGCCAAACCAGCACAAAATGAAAAAGGTGTTCGATGGCCCGGCCCACAAGCACCATGCCGCATTGCAGTTGTTCTCCGGCCTCTATGGTTGAGCGCTCCTGGCTGAGCGGCGGTTCAAACACGAATGGATGCGGCAGGTTGGTGGCCTGCAGTGCGGATTGGCCTGTTTGCGGTGTTTCAAAGATGTAAGCATAGGCGCAATCGCCCAGGAAGGGACATCCGGGGCAGGCAGGACGCTGGGGTGCGGCGCAGCAGATTTTTTTGAATGCCGTGCCAAAGCTGCCTCTGAATGTGGAACCGGTATATTCGGGCAAAAAAAGCGGCGTTATCGCGGTAAAAACAAATCTTAGCCTGGCAACCGGTAATTGGAGTTGCGAATAATCAATCAGCATAATGACTTTCTAGTGAAGATGCGTCTTTATGATGGTGTTAAGTTTTTGAAAGGGATTTTCTTTATATGGGATCGGCGTGAGCCTGCTGACAAAATCTTTTAATTCATGCAAAAAACCGTGCACGCCCGAACCGGGCCAAATCTGTTCAAACAAGCCCTGTTCTATTCCATGAATGCCATGGGCGAAGGGGCCCTCATTTCTAAGCTGCTGCAACGATTTATTGCTGCCATCTTCCAGGTTGATGTTACTTTCCACTTTTTTTAGAAAATCAATGACAGCCTTCAGATTAGTTTTATCTTTTTCAGAAATAGTTACATCTTGGTTCATTAATAAAAGTTTCCTTTTCAAAACCTTTAATACATTTGTCCGGCTTGGGCCAAAAAATAACAAATCATCCTTTTCATTGTCGGCAAATAATCCTGAAGTATTGATATATTTTTCCCATGCAGGAAAGGTGTTTTTTTTATCTTTCTTCACGGGCTTAATTTCAATACCAATATATTTTTGCAGGAGTAAATTTCTGCAATTCTCCAGAATATTAAAAAGCCATGCCAGGGTCACCTGGAGGTCTTTCTGGCTGATCGCCAACTCTATCCTTGCCAGCATCTCCAGCAAATAATATCCAATATCCTGATTCTGCAGATGGGAAATCCACGAAAAATATTTTTGGGCGGAAGGTTCAATTTGTCTGGATATTTTTATCGTCTCAGACCATGCAAACCTCTGTCGTGCATCCAACGCACTGACGATCTGAACCAACACATCATCGTTGCGAAATGGTGACTCGCCAATTATTTGCAGCGCTGTTGCATAATGAAAACTGCCAATCAGAATGTCGATTTGTTGTGCATACTGCTTTTTTCTGAATTCGTCGAATTGACGTATCACTTTTGCGGTGTGACGCTTGTCGTTGGGCACATAATGATAAATCAGATTATAAGGCAACACCGCCAAACTGAAAGATAAAATCATGGCTGGTGTGCCAGAACTCAAGCAATAGTAATTCTGCAGGCTGTTGGTAAGGGCCTTTCTATGTGATCGGGTAAATTCCGCAAAAAAATCCGCCATGAGGTCATAGTCACTTGGATTTTTATCAATTTTAACCATTTCAACCATGGTTTGTGGGTGCGTTTTTTTTAATAATATCGCCAATAATTCTGCAGCCTGCCAGGTATCGCTCTGACGGTGTTGCCTGCTTTTTTGTTGCGTGGCAATTATGAGATATTGGTCAGGTGACGGTTTCAGCTTTTTTGTCAGCGCAGCAAAGATGGGAAAATCGACCGAGGCAACAGGGATGGTGTCATCTTGTATGTGAATTTCCTGCGTTTGCAAAAACCTGATACGACCATTTAGAACATCATAATCGACATCCGCAGGTTTGGATTTCAAAACAAGCTTTTTTAACTGCTGACAGACTTGCCAATATTCCTGCTTGACTGGCATTTGGTTGATTTGCACGTCGGATTTACCAACCATATAAAAAAGGGTGTAAGCCATGCGAATAGTTCCTTCATTACTTCGGTTGATCGATTTTGAGCCAACCCATTGAATAGAAGGGCTCATCGTTTCGTTCAATCACTTTTCTCGATTTGGGCGCAGGCGCGTCATCCCTGGGGACAAACAACAGATTGCGCATTTCACGGCGCAAATCAGGCGGCAAAAGCAGACTGATCGAAGCAGATAAAAGTCCGCCGCCCCATCCCAGGCGCAAATCCGCATTCTGCAGAAAAGAGTCTTCGATGCCAAACTCTTTTTCAAAAAACGTGCGCTCATGACTGATCACATCCTGGCACATCTCACGCAGGCATGACCAGGGTTCGCGCAGCCAGGCATCGAATTGCGACAGGGGTACCCCCCAATGAGTAGTTTTGTTGGATGCAGAAAAATCATGCCAAAGGTTCTCATCGAAGAGGATTTCACACGTAAAGGATTGGCCGGCAGGAAAACACTCGGCCAGGATGACTGTGTCCTTTTTTATATCTTGCCGCCGTGCACTGTAAATCCGCACAGGGTAAATCGCCAGGGCGTTCGCAGAAAGCGGGGCGCAATCACGCACTTTGAGGCAGCGAAACAAATCATATTTTGGGTCTGCCTGTCCCGGGTTTCCCGGCAAATCATAGCCTTGCATCAAATCCTTTTCCAGATCCTTCGTAAAATTTTTCTTGTAGCGCTCTGTAGAAAAACGCGAGCCAATACTTGCGCATTTATCTTTGTCTTCCCTAATCTGCAGCAGATTCTGTTTCACCGGCTGCAGCAATCGTCTGTCTCTTTCTCCTTGCGGCAGGCTTTTTAAAACCTTGTAAAGAACACCTGTACGCAAAGCCCCTTTGATGGAAGAACCGGGGACGAATGGCCGGGCAAAAGCATCTCGGATAAAAGTGCGGACTTCCCTGGGTTCATTACTCAACAGTCTGGATTTGTACAATGAAACCGCTTCGATGATTTCTGGAGTGAGCAGACCTTTTTTTTGCAGATAACGGGTGAGATTAAAATTTCGCCCCGATTGAGCCATCTCAGTGACGAAATCATCTATCAAATGATGCTGTCCTAAAACAGCCGCTAACTTGCCTTCTCCAATGACATATAAAAAAGTGGCATGCTGCACAAAATCCATAGGAGTCAGCACATTCGAGCCCCCGATATGCAGGGGCGTAGTGGTTCGCAAGGATAATTTCATAATATTTTTCCCTAGAATTGCAGACTTAAGGCCAGCCCACACCGAAAAATGCGATGATGCTCCGCTGAGCAAACAGAGGGCGTGACGTCCAGCAAGTGTCCCTGTGGTTGCGCAACCAAAATGCTGCCTTCTTGCAGCATCCACGCACTGCGGCGTTTGTATTGCTTACCTGTGCTCACGCTGTAAAACCAGCCGCGGCGATGCAGCAGACCATATTGGGCGCTCTCTGATATTTTTTCATCTTCTTTTGGATGATAGAGGCTCAGCAGATAGTGGCGGTCGCCCTGGGCTTTAAGCAATGTTGCCCAGTCGGCGCCGGGATTTTCCCAGACGGGCTCAAACCGGCCATAACCATTGCTGCGTTCACTGCCCAGTCCACATTCGCCCAGATAGGCAAAAGCGCCTTCCAGCACGGCTTGAAAATCCGGGTTGATGAGTCTGAGCAGACAATACAAACCGCCTTGCGGCTGGAAACTCAGCTGCGAACAATAATAGATATTTGATGCATTGGTGACACGATCCAGGGCGACCCGGGGTAGTGTGTACTCTATGAACGCACTTTTCGTCGAATTATGCTCCCCTTGGACAACCTCAACATCCATGGCGTTGTCGTGCAGCCATTTTGTCAGCGCTGCAACGCTTATCCAGCGTAATTTTTTGAAAAATTTGGGGTCACTGGCATTGGCAACGCCTTCAGGGGCTGGCAGATAGGGCCTGGGTAAAAAACAGGTATTCTGGTAATATGGGAATGCCGAAGAAAGCAAAAAATCCGGCTTTTGACAATATTTGCTCAACCATTCATCAACCCAGGCATGTCCATAGAGCTCTGCCAGCGTGTGACAAACGGCACTGAAGAGCGTGTCCGAATGCAAGCCATCAGCGATGCCCTGCAAATCGATCTCTTCACGGCCTATACGCAGAGGTGAGCTAAAATTAAACTTCAATAATAAATCGGGCATAGGAATTTGCTCCTCAATGGAGATCCAGGAAAATGGCCATATTTATCACGTCCGACAATGCCTGGTCCATCGTTTCCACGATAAAGTGCTTTTCATTCTGGATTTTATCCTGGCCAGTATAAAATCCGGTCTTTCGAATCTGAAAAGCTGGTTTGTCTTTGCTGAAGTTAATGGTGACCTTGCCATAACCCCTGGCGCCATGCCCGCCGAGGCTATCGTCCTGGAGCATATTCAAAAGACCGATGATATGTTGCAGGTCCTTCACAACTTGTTCTTTATCTTGCGTCTCAACCGTATAAACCATTTCAAAGTCGAATTCAGCGCCGGCTGGCACACGTTCGATCTGGCGCGGATTTGCTGATGCAGTTATTCGATCCAGTGCATTTTCAAATTTGAGTTCGGTATATTGCAAGCCGGTATCGATCGATTCCAGCATTTTTCTACTCTCACCCGTCAACCGGATATCGCGGATAGCCAGCCGTGCGGGCTGATTTTCGCCCTCTTTGCTCCCTGTTGCCCCGAAAAGCCGGCAAACCGGACAAGTTTTATCTGTACATTCGTGCCTGTAAACGCCTTGTCCACTATCACGATTGAATTCCACCCCCTGCTGGCGTTCAAATATACTGCGCAGTTTTCCTCTCAAGCTGGAGCCTGGGATATAAGGTTCGCGGGAAACAGGATCCCGGACCACCTGACTGTCCAAGCCGCCAATTTCCAGGTTGTCCTTGGAGCTGCCAATATGCAAACCGGTCTCACACTTGAGTGAACCTTTTATAATCACTTTGCCGATGATTGGTTTTTGCCGTTCGTTTGACATGATCAATTCTCCTACTATTCATTTCCGCCATAATATTTGTGATAGGCTACAATAGCCTCGACAAATTGACCAAATTTTTCAAAATCTTCTCTGCCCCTAATTTTATCTATACAAATATTCATAACGTCCATCAACGGCCGCACTGGATTAGGTTTTTTGGGATTTTCCTGTCTTCCTGATGCATAAGCCAATTTGGGCTTTATCATCATGGCCTCGTTGCGAAAATCAAAGCCCCTATCATTCCTTTCGAGATATTTTAATCGCTTAACCGCATCCAGGAATTTGCGTATCTGGCTGGTTTTCAACTCTCTTTCTTTTAAAAATTTTCCAAGATCATTCGCATAGTCTACCAGTTCTTGTCCCTTCAACGCAGCCAAGTTGTCCAGTTTGCCAATTTTATCTACAATCGCCCTGGCAACATCAGGCCCCTGGTTTGGAGGGTTATAAGGTTTATTCTGGTTCATCAAAAACCTCCCAAGTTAGTTTTATTTGCTTGAAAGCATGGTAATCCAGAGTATACTATTTCTCAGATTTTGCACATATTCCGGATCCATCAACTTGACAGCCATTTCAGAATTTCGAAACTCCTCATGAGCGCGACCCAGGATATAGGCCATGGCCGGCAGATACATCACCCCTTCTCTTTCCCAGGTGCGCATGATATGGTACAGTCTGCCCAAATCGCTCTTGCTTATTTTTTGAAAATCGAAATGCGCATGCCCATTTTGCGAGATAATTTTTCCAAACAGTAAAAACTTTTGCAGCGGTTCGATCACCCGGCTTTCCATATCATTCCAAGTCACTGTTTGTACCAGTGCATTCATTTTACCGTGTTGGACGGCATCAAGGTCAGGATCATAGAAAAGGGCAAGCCGGTTTCTTCCAGCATCCTTTGCCGACTGCTCAGCCGCCTGGGCCAAATCAGCCAGTTTATAGAGTGGAAAATCGTGATGCTGAAAAACAAAACCACCCGACAGCGTTACATTGGCATTGTGAGCGCAAAAGAGCTGAAAACAATCATGGATATCGAAACTGATTTCAGCAATTTCATCCCAGGCGCCCACGATAAAAAGATCATCCCCACCGGAATATACGACCGCTGCATTGCGTCCATTTTGGCGCGGATGCTTGCCGCTGAAATCTGCAAGCGGAAGATTATCTGGCACATGTCTCCCTTCCAGCAGTGTATCGACATAGGATCTGAAAAACAAGGAGAACTGCCGCGATAGAGCTGCGAGTCTGGTGAAGGTACGTTTTTCAGTTTGGATGCCGCGTATAAAAATGGCGCCAAGGTTATCCACATCCATCCGCAAAGCCGCAATCATGGCTTTCCCGGCAGCGGCTTGTGCCAAATCTTCAAAACTTGCCATGCCGGTCGATTTTTCGGCGCCACCATCAAGTTGTCCCTGCCGCCGGGCGTAAACACTGACCTGCAAATCAGCCAGATTGGGGTGATCCATTTTATACAGTCCCTCGCCATTGATGGCATAAACCATGCGGCTGGATGCGGCCGCAGGCCATTTTTCGTAAAAATACAAAGTGCTGGCATTCTGTTCGGTCAAATCCGGAAACACTTCCAGTCGCGCCAACGCATCGGTCCCTGAACTGCTCTGCACGATATATTTACAGCGAGGCAATTGCGACCCTAATTCGAGAATATGGTCACAGAATGAACAGATGGCTGTAATTTTTTCATCACGCGTCGATGGCCGCACTTTAACATCATCGCGGTGACAAATCTGGCAACTAGTCTCAGCCATCACCGGTTCAGCCGGCGCCAGCATCTGCGCAAGAAATGGCGTGTATTTTTGCCGTTTCTTTTCATTAAGCCTGGCGCTGAGTTGGCTCCAGATGTCGCTGATATGTGCTGTTTTGAAATCATCACCACAAAATGCCTGTTGCGCCGTGACCAGCATGAGTGTTCCACCGAATTGATCGATCAGCCACTGGTTGCAGGTTTGCTCCAGTTTTGTCAGAGCTGTTGTAGTCTTGTCGCCATGCGGTGCCAAAAGATAGAACCTGCCGCCGCCGGTATAAATGATGTTGGTGCGCGCCAGATCGCGCATTTGCAGCAACTGACTGACAAGATGCTCACACAAAAGTTCGAGGAAAAAGGATCTGGCCCGCAGCGTTTTCAAGGCGCCACGAGAAGAGATGGTGTAGATAAAATTTTGCACGCCGGACAGATCGCCCCCGACCAGGGTAAAATATTCCTGCTGCCCATCCAGAATGGCATGCTCCAAATCCTGATGGTTATTGATCGCACCAAGCCGTTCTTCAAGGACTCTTTTCAAACAGATCGCGATCGCGGCCGTTGACTTGCAGTGATCGAATAGAGAAATGTCCGGATTGGCTTTATCATCGGCATCGGACCATAATGTTTCAGAGGGGATGAAACTGGTATATTGTTCCAGCAGGGCTAAAAGACCATTCACATGGCAGCCCGCGCGGCACCAAAGAGAAAAATCCTGATCGAATTTTTCCCATAGCATTTTGTATTTTTCTGGCCCTGCAAGCCCAGAATGATTCTTTTCCGGAAATATCAGATGGCCATCCAACTGCGTCATGGGCCAATAGGCCCGTTCGTTGTCTTGATCCAGCCGGATGGTCGAAAGGATGGCGGTCAAGGGCGCGTCTGACTTGAACTCGGCATCGTCCTTGTGTTCCCGTTCACTTTGGGCGGCAAGATTGTCCGCTTGATAGACGATAAGATTATCGTTATACTCGTGGAAATCATCCCAATACTTTTTGTGGTGCCACTGAATCAAATTGGGAACATCAGGAGGGAGATTTTGCATTACATAACTTTTGGCCCATTCAGCCCCGATGGTACTGTGGTCTCTTCCGGCCTGGGGCTTATCCTGGCGCATCCGAAATTTACCAATGTCGTGTAAAAGGGCTCCCAGAAGGAGTGCCCGATCTTTCGCATCACTCATCAGCAGACCCCATTGGTGTTTTAAAATGAAAAAGGGACAATAATTGGATGGCATTAAATCGATTTGAACAGGATCGATTTTGTCTAAAAAGATAACGAGGAATCAAAAGAGGAAAAACTATGAAGAATCCACAACCCATCCCCTGCGTTTGGCTGATTATGATCTAATTTAGAAAAATGAAAGACAAACGCAAAGGATTTTTAATATATTTTTCGCGATACTATTATTGTTATGGGAGTACCTGATAAACGTTTATTTTGAGATATGGATACCATATTTCCAATTACGAATATCCAGTTCGACTATCAAATTCTCTGTTCTCTCATACAGGTGTGGTGAATTTTTGTATTCGGGTTTCTCTGCATCCATCCTTCAATTCAATCGTTTCTCATTACAATAAATCAAGGATGTTTGAATCTGAGACCAAGACGTACTATACGGAATTTTGGTTCAGCTGATAGTATCCTGTACGCTTTTACCTTTTTCAGTTAATCGATATTTTTGCAGCCGGCTCTTGGGTTTTTGCGGGATGGTATATTCCACATATCCTAAACGCATCAGTCTGGCCATCAGGTCATTAAGATAACGGGTTGGTTTAACTTTGCCAAGTCGCTTTGCCAACTCTGATTTGGAAAAATTATTCTCTTTCAGAAATGACAGTACTCTGAAAAACATCTTTGACTCTACCCCTGACTCTACCCCTGACTCTACCCCTGATTGAGTCTCTTTCTCTCCAGTCTTTATTCTGTGCAATCGTGCCAGATAGACGGTAAATCGCAAGCGCAGACCAATCTCTTCAATTTTCGGTTCAGGAAGACCCAGGTCCCGGGCTTCTGCAAATATGCGGCGCACGCCAGTCCCCCATTGCTCTATAAGGTGGAGTTCCTTAAAAACACGGGCTATAACCGGATTACGTATGCGCGAAGTGCCTTGTTTCATTTCTTCGATGGTTAAGCCTGGTAAGAGAATCCCCAGGCTTTCCACTTCGATACGATCATCGAGAAATACTATCCGAATGGGGGCGCCACGTTGTGAATAGTCGCTGTGCACAAGGGCGTTGATGATCACCTCGCGCAAAATCCCCAGTGGGATGCTCCAGACATCTTATCGGCGCACCTCGGAGAGATCTGCACCGCGAAATGCATGCTTTTTAAAAAATAGCATCACTTCATCAACTGCTTTGGGCAGCGGTACGTCGATTTCCATATGGTCAAAGATGTCGATTTTTTCGGTACCAAAGAAGCGGCCACATTGAATCCATGCATCTGAAAAGTGGTTCGTTCGCTTTTTACCAAAGAGCAGAATCCCGCCTTTTGTCGGCATCAGTTTATTCTGATGACGGACCAGCACCTTTAAGGTCAAAAGTGCCTTGTCGTCCAACTTGCGGCTAGTGCCAAAAACTTCTTGAACTGCTATAAGATCCAAATCTCCATTGGACAATTCCGGCATGGGCAATTCATCAAAAGAAACTCCCTCAACAGATCGATGTAACTCTGCGATCAACTCCCGGTCGGCCTGGCGATTGGTGGAACCGAGCCTGACGTAAACTCCAGTTTCCGGACCTTCAGAGCGAATAAAGTGGGGACGGGAATTGCTAAGGAATACCTCAACTGCAAGCAACGTTCTCCCCTCAACAGTAGTCATTTCGACATTAGGTACCAGACGAGGACTAATAGAGTCGGCGATCAGGTTACAAAGCCGTTCCTCTTCATCCAGAGGATTATTGATCCCAACCGGCTCACGTGTTTTGTCCTCCACGCCGATGATTATTTTACCACCAGCTGTATTGGCAAAAGCTACCAGTGTCTTGAGCAGATTCCGCGGAGAAGAGATATCCTGTTTAAACTCCAGGGTCTTGCCTTCTTCGGCCTTTAGCAGTTCGGATATGTTCATAAAACCAGTTCCACAAAATTGTTCTGGATCGCAGTTACGCACTTGTTTGTCCCGGCTTTCAAATCAAAACAACCCGATATATCTTTCGTAAAGTACTTCCTCAAGGCCAAACTCTATACCTGTTTCTGTTGGAGTGACACAGGGATCGCAGCTGATTTGCATCCGTCGTAATTCACCTCGAAATTTCCAAGTGAGGGCACCCTATATTCCTATATCTTAAACTCCTTCATCTTCTCGTACTGTTTCAGCATCTCCTCAATATAGGAGATGGTGTCCCGCGGCAGGATGGCGTTGCTGCGGCCGCTCTTGATCCACAAGGCCGCGCGGCGCTCACCCACACTGCGCGCCACCAAAGCCCCATCCACATCATAGGCATCGATCAACGCCGACAAATAACGGCTGCCCAGCCGGATATTGTAAATGGGATTCAACAACACCTCGTCCGGCGACACCCAGTTGAGGTGCTCCGACTTGGCGATGAACACACCCAGGGTCGGCATCAATTGCATCAACCCCATGGCGCCGAAATCGGAGATGAAATCCGGATTCCACGTGCCATTGGTCTCATTGGTTACATAGGCGCAGATCAAATCAATGTCCAGATTCGTGTAACGGATGCTGCAGTCGTAAATCTCCTGGGCGATGGCATATTTCATATGCGTCGGCATCAGGCGATTGTATTGCGAGATGTATGCGATGATGCGCTGCATGTTGTACTGGCGCACGCTCTCCACATTCATGGTGGTGCGCATCCCCTTGATCACCTCTTCCAGCTCGGCGATTTTACGGACATACTTTTGGTTGTAGACATAACGAATGCCCGAAGCGATGATGATGATCAACGCGACGCCGATCAAAATCCACATCGCCAGATGCAGATACTGCGACACTTTTTCCTTTTTTGCTGGCATGCTTTCTCCAATGAGCTGTCACTAGTAATATATTAATACAAATTACGAAAATCCACCTGCGCTGTCAACCTTTTTCCCGGGAATGTAGACCTGGCGCTCATTATTCGCGAAAAAGCCTTGCTTGTTTGCCCAATTTTGGATATTTTGCCGCACATGATCGCGTTAGCCATTATCCTGTTAACAATCTATATTCTGATCCTCGCCTGGCTGGCGAGCGGGATGCAGCGGGCTCAGTCGGCCCCCAGCAGCAACACGGCACTCCCGGATGTCTCCGTGATCGTCGCCGCGCGCGACGAAGCCGCCACCCTGCCCGCGTGCCTGCATGCTCTGGCCGGTCAGACCTACACAGGCAAGCTGCAGGTGCTCATCGTGGACGACCAATCGCGGGATAATACCCGGCAGATCGCGCAGGCAGCCGCGCGCGGCAAAGACAACTGGCTCGTGCTCGAAAACGCCCACCCCGAGCGCTGGCGCAGCCGCAAAAAAGGCGCCCTGGCCACCGCCCTGGCCCACACGACCGGCGAGGTGCTGCTCTTCACCGATGCGGATTGTACCCCGCCCCCGGGGTGGGTTAGTCACACGGTACGCTGCTTCTCGCCCAAAACCGCTGTGGTGGCAGGCTATTCGCCGCTGCAAACGCCCGCGTCCAGCCGACTGTGGCAGGCGTTCATCCGCGTCGACACCCTGGCCAGCGCCCTGGTGGCCGCGGGCAGCATCGGCCACGGCCACGGCGTCACCGCCACCGGCCGCAACCTCGCCTGCAAACGGCAGATGCTCCTCGACCAGGATGGATATGCCCATTTTCCGGATTCCGTCTCCGGAGATGATGATTTTCTGCTACAACGCACCCGTGCCAGGCACGCGCCCGGCACAGTGAAATATGCCTGGCACCCTGGTTCGATGGTCCCGGCGCGAGGTCCTGCGGACTGGCGCGCATTCATGCGCCAGAAAACCCGGCACCTTTCAGCAGGCCGCTACTATCCACACGCTGCTCAATTACTTTACAGCGTGGCGCACCTCGCCCACGTCAGCCTGCTGCTGTTCTTTTTCATAGGTGTTTTCCGTCCATCCGCGGCGGCGCTCTTTTTTCCCGCCAAGCTTCTAATGGACGCACTCCTGCTCGGATGCCTGGGCCGGCGGCTGCGAACCCCCATCAACTTGCCGGGACTGCTGCTCTGGGAGCTGCTCTTCCCGGTCTACCAGGCTGCCGCCTGGCTGATCGGTTTGGCCAGGAGACCCGGCTGGAAGGACGCCGACTGATGGCCGGCATTTGGCATCAGAAACTCTGGCGCAATTACCGCGATTTCAGCGGCCTGCGCGGTCAACTGGTGGCGGATCTTTTCTCCCGGCACCTGACGCTGGAAGGCGCCACCCTCCTCGATGCGGGCTGCGGCTCGGGCGGCATCAGCCGCGCCCTGGCCCAACGCGGCGCAAAAGTGATCGCCATGGATATCCAACTCCCGGCCGCGCCGACACACGGCCACTCCCGGCCGCCAGGGACGCAAGAGATCACCTGGCTAAACCAGTCCATTGAAACGCTCACCCTGGAAAAAGCCTGCGATGGCATCGTCCTCTGGGATGTTCTCGAACATTTATCAAACCCGCTGGACGCCCTGAAAGCCCTGGCCGGTTCATTGAAAACAGACGGCCTGCTGCTCATCGCCACGCCCAACCGCGGCTCCTGGATCAATGCGCTGTGCGATCCGCACTACGGCCTGCCCCTGGTATCGCTGCTGCCGCGCCACCAGGTGCGCCGCATTGTGGCGGAGTGGCTCGGCTGGCACAACCGCGCCAAACCTGATTTCCCGGAACTGCTTTCACTGGCAGCCATTGACCGGCTGCTGACCGCTGCGGGCTTTTCCTGGCGCTTTATCAATCACCAGGTTTTCACAGCGGCCATGGAGAATCCGCGCGGCTTGTGGAACCGCACCTGGCACCTGCGTCTGATCGCGCTCGTTCACAGCTTGGGACTGACGCGACTTCTCGGTAAAATGGTTTCTGATAGGAGCGGTTGGATGAATCGCTGCACCATGCCGACCTTCTTCATCCTGGCGAGAAAACGATGAAAGAAATATACTGGCCGCAGCTGCTGCGCGCCCTGACCATCCCCAAAGCCGCAACAGCGCTGCAAAGTCTGGCCAGCTATCAGATATCCCGGTGGCGCAAGAAAGAGCACCTCTGGGGGGCGCCGTTTGTCGCGCATATCGAGCCCACCAACACCTGCGACCTGGCCTGTCCGCAGTGCGACACCGGCGCCGGGCGCTCGACACGCGCAAAGGGCTTTATGCCCCTGGAGTTGTATCGTACTATCATCGAGCGCAATGCCCGGCACCTGATCTATCTTATACTGTACGATCAGGGCGAACCGACCCTGCACCCGGACTATATCGAGATGATCCGCATCGCCAAGCGGCATCGCCTCTATGTGGTCTGCAGCAGCAACGGCCAGCGCCTCGCGGACGCGGATTATGCCCGCGAACTGGTGCACAGCGGCCTCGATGTGCTCATGCTCTCGGCCGACGGCATCACCCAGGAAAGCTATGGTGCCTACCGCCGCGGTGGTTCGCTGGAAAAAGTTAAAACCGCCATGGCCCTGGTCAACGAGATGCGCTTGCGGCTGCACCGGCGCACGCCGCACATACAGGTGCAGTTCGTGGTGATGCGCCACAACGAACACGAGCTTGAGGACGCGGAAAACACCCTGACCGCCTGGGGCGCGGACCGGGTGTTGTTCAAATCACCCTATGTGCGCAGCGCTGCCGCTGCCGCGGAACTGCTGCCCTCTGAGCCGCGCTACCGGCGCTACGGTATTGAAGAGGGCCGGCTCCGCACCCTGGGCATCCGCCGCGGGTCGTGTCCGCGGCTGTGGTATTCTCTGGTGGTGCATTGGGACGGACATGTGGTGCCGTGCTGTTTCGATAAAGACGATTCATACATCTTGGGCCAGGCGACGCAGCCGCTGCGCGAGATCTGGCACAACCAGGCTTTTTCCGATTTTCGCACACGTCTGTTGCATCAGCAATGGCCGGAACTATGTGGAAACTGCAGCAATGGTCTCAAAATATACCCGACATAAACGAATTTTCATCCTCATCAAGCTGATCATCGCCTTTCTGGTGATCGGACTGTTGATTCGACGCATCAGTGCAGAGGAGCTCAAAGAGGCGCTCTTCCAGGCGGACTGGCAGTGGATTCTCTATGCCCTGCTCCTTCTGGCCTTGAACCTCTTCTTCCAGTATAAACGCTGGGCCATCCTCGTCCGCCTCTCTGAACCGGACACCACCCGCAAACGCATCTTTTCGTCCCTGCTCTCGGGTGTGACCCTGGGTTTTATCACGCCGGGACGCATCGGCGAGTTTGGCCGCGCTTTCTTCATTCGCGAGGGGAAATGGCCCCTGCTGCTGGGATTGACCGCCCTGGATAAATTTTACGCCCTGCTCGTCCTCTATTTTTTCGGTCTGCTGGGCATTCTGCCCTTTTTGCAGCGCCATGTCGAACTGCTGGTGTGGATGCCCCTGATCATCACGGCCCTGATCTTTTTTGTCTTGCTCTATCTGCTCCTCATTCATCCACCCTTTCTCGCCGCCATCCTGCGCCGCTATCAAAAATATTGGCACAAACATAAAAAATTGCACCTGCTGGTCTCCAGCCTGGACCTGCTGCCCTCCCGCGTGGCCATGAAACTCTCCTTGCTGGCTCTGGGACAAGTCTGCACTTACACTTTCCAGTTTTTTCTGCTGGTGCGCGCGTTTGCCGTTGTGCCATTGGTCCAGGGTCTGAGGGCTTTGGCCGCCACACTCTGGGTCAAGACGCTGCTGTCCATCTCCATCGGCGATCTCGGCATCCGCGAGAGTGCCGCCATCTATTTTCTCGGCGAACTCGGTGTGCCCGAAGCGGCCGCTTTCAACGGATCCATGCTGCTCTTTTTTATCAATGTGTTGCTGCCGGCCGTTGGCGGCTTTGTTTTTTTGATGCGCGACAGCACCTTCAGGAAACACCTCTAAAAAGAATTTTTAACCGCAAAGAACGCCGAGATACGCAAAGAAAAAAAACTGAAAAATAACATCGATAGTAACATTTAAAATATAATGCAATTCAATTCAAATCTTGTTCTATAATCCCGACAAAAACCGCTCGGCGGACTCTGCGCACTCGGCGGTTTATGAATAGAACAGGCTAAGCAAACGAGGTGTTATGATTGTCGGCTTCATCTATTTTTGTCTGACAGCCGGGTACATCCTGGCGATCTATTTTGTCTATCAAGGCCTCAACCGTCTGGGCAGCCGCGGACGCAGCGAAAACCCGGGCAGCGTGTCCGTCATCATCCCGGCCCGCAACGAGGCGGAGAACATCGGCTACTGTGTCGGCACCCTGTTGAAACAGGAAATCCCCCGGGAAGATTTTGAGATCATCATCGTCGACGATCATTCCCGGGATCAGACCCTGACGCTGGCGCAGCGCTGCGCGGACAAGTTTTCCCGCGTCAAGGTCCTTGCGGCGCCGCAAGAGCTGCCGCACATGGCCCCCAAAAAAGCCGCGCTCGACCTCGGTATCTCACAGGCTCAGGGGAAACTGATCTTCACGCTGGACGCCGACTGCGGCGCCCCGCCGCTGTGGATCCGGAAAATCCGCCCCCTCTTCACCCCGGGCGTCGCCGCCGTGGCTTCCTGGGTATTGATCCCGGACGAAAAAAACCTGCGCAGCCAGATTGAATTTCTCGACGCCTTCAGTCTGCAGCTCATCGGTGCCGCGGCCATCGGCTGGAACCGGCCCTTTCTCGCCAATGGCGCCAATTTCGCATTCACAAAAGCGGCCTATCAGCAGGTGAACGGGTACCAGGGATTCGCCCAGATGGGCTCCGGAGATGATGATCTCTTCCTGCAAAAAATCCACCGCAAGGGCGCGGGACGCATTCTCTTCGCCGTGGATCCCGATGCGGCGGTCACGGCCTTCGCCAACAAATCCTGGAAACACTTTTTCCAGCAGCGCTTGCGCTGGAGCTCCAAAGCCTCCTTTTATCCGAACTGGATCAAACTGGTTGAAACCGGCATCTTTTTCTACTATCTCGCTCTCTGGCTGGCCATTCCCCTGTATCTGATCCTCTCCTATCCGTTGTGGCTGCCGCTGTTTTATTTCGCCGCCAAGATGGCGAGCGACTATTTCCTGCTGCGCAAAGGCGTGCGCCTGGTGAAGCGGCCGCTGCATGTGCCCGCATTCCTGTCCGCCTCGGCGCTGCACCTGATCTATATTCCGGTGATCGGCCTTCTCGGCTTGCGCGGCCGGTTTGTGTGGAAAGACCGCAGCTACGAACGGGGACGGGTGAAAACAAATTGAGGCGCTCACGCCACGGCTCCAGACTTCCAAACTTGTGCCAGTTGACAACGATCATTAGGCTGCTTTTACTAAAAGATGCTTACAAGCATGACAAGGGGGTATGATTTTGCATCCCTTCCCTGACAAAAAAGTTTGAATTATTCAAGCTAACCGTCCTTCTGGCCTGTTAAGATAGTTTTTGCATCCCCCTCCTGACAAAATCGTTTGAATTAACCTGCTTTCTTGGTATATTTGAGCATAAATTCTAATCTGATAACCTTGCTCATATGCCATGAAACGACTCTCATTTCTGCTTCTCATAGGGGGCTTTGCGGCCTCGCTGCTGGCCCAGTCCGCCAATGTGCCGCTGGATTACTGGGGCTACTCCTTTCTCGACCGCCTTTACAGCAAGGGCCTGTTCACCTGCGTCGCCTGGCAGGAGCGGCCCTTATCCCGCAACCAGATCGCCGCGGCGATTGAGGAAATTAGCCAAAAACACCGCGCGCAACCTTCGCTGCTCTCAAAAACAGATCAGCGCCTGTTCGCACAACTCCAGGGTGATTTCGCCGACGAACTCCAACCCGGCCAGGCGCCCATAACCAGCGAACGCCATATTTATTCCCATCAGGAAGCCTCCAGCCGATTCCACGTCGACCTCTACGGCCGCTTTTCGGTGATTTCCAACCGCGGCGGACAATTCCAGCCCGCGCAGCTCCTTTCCGAGACCACCCTGGGCGGCATCCTGCGCGGCCATCTCGGCTCGACCATCGGCTTTTACGCCGATGCCCAAAACGCCCTGACCCGCGGCGAAAAAGATGTGCAGGAAGCGGATGAAAATTTCGATGTCTCCAAAGGCTCGCCCGTGACCATCTCGGGGCCGAACCTCTTTCGCGACCGCGCCCTCGCCTATTTCATCTGGGAAAAACCGTGGCTGCGCATTCAGGCCGGACGCGACGAAATCGATTGGGGACCGGGGTCTCACAGCGGACTGGCGCTGACGCGCAACATGCCGCCCGCGGACATGCTCCGCCTCGCCAGCCGCTTCAAGCGCTTCTCCTTAAGCAGCGCGCATATTTTTCTGCGCAGCCCCCTGGGCGCCAAATATCTCGCCGCCCACCGCATCGACATATCCATCACCTCGAACCTGCTCTTCGGCGCCGGCGAGACCGTCATCTACGGCCTGCGCGACATCGAACCGGCTTATCTCAATCCGTTGATGCTGTATCACGTGGCCGAGCACCATCTCGGCGACCGCGATAACAACACGCTCTTTTTCAACCTCACGGCGCGGCCTTTTCCGGGACTCAAACTCTACGGCGAATATTTCATCGACGACATGACCTCCACCAAAAGCTTGACGCGCTATTTCGGCAATAAATTCGCTTTTTTGGGCGGCGCTTACTGGGTCGACCCGTGCGGCATCGATAACCTCGATCTTCGCCTCGAATATGCGCGCGTCGAACCCTTCGTCTACGCGCACGACGATTCCATCAACATCTATAACAACTATGATAAAACCATCGGCCACTGGCTCGGGCCCAATTCCGATTCGGCGTTTTTGCTGGCGGCTTATCAAGCGGGCCGCGATTTCCGCATCGAGGCCACCCTGGAGCGCATTCGCAAAGGCGCCGGCGATGCCAGCACCCGCGCACGTCCCGATCAAGGCGAGAGCAAATACTTTCTCGCTGGCACGGTGGAAGAAAAACACCTGGCCGGCATCCGGCTGCAAAACCAGATCCGCCGCGATCTCTTCGTCGCCGTGGCCTACACCTATGCGAATACGAAAAATGTGCTGCGCCAGCCGGGCAGAAACAGCCGCGATCACCTGGCGCGCTTTGAATGCTACCTAAACTATTGAGCCCTTCATTTATCTCTTGATCACTTGGATGTTACTAATTCTTTTGCTCCTCTCAGCGTTGTATGCAGCGGCACTCATCTGGATGGCAGCGGATCTTCGGCTAAAATCAACCTCTTCCACCGAATCTTCGCGCCTTTTGGTTTCCGTCATTGTGGCGGCGCGCAACGAGAGCACAAACATCGAGAACCTGCTGCAAGCGCTCTTCCTGCAGGACATGCCCGGGGATCACTATGAGGTCATCATCGTCGACGATGCCTCGCATGACGACACGGTGCACTTGATCCAAAACTTTATTCAAACACACCCGCAACGCACATTTAAACTCCTCCACAGCCGGGAACGGGATCAGGTCCTCTCTCCCAAAAAACACGCCCTGGCACAGGGCATCGCCGCCGCCCGCGGCGAAATCCTGCTCTTCACCGATGCCGACTGCATGCCGCCCGCGTCCTGGGTGCATACGATGCTGTCCCATTTCGATGCCAGCACCGGCATGGTGATCGGTTTTTCTCCCTATGAAGTGCCGCCGCCCCGGACCTTTTTTCATCGACTCGTCGCGCTCGAATCGCTCGCCCTCGCCGCCCTCGCAGCAGCAACAACCGCCCGGGGCCGGCCCGCCACCTGCAGCGGCAGAAATCTCGCTTATCGCAAACAGGTCTACGCCGATGTGGGCGGATTCGCCGCCATCGCCCATTTCGTTTCGGGCGATGATGACCTCTTTCTCAAACTGGTCCATGAGCGCTCCGGCTGGCAAATCCGCTATGCCCTGGATCCACAGACCATCGTGCCGACGCGCCATCTTTCCGGATTCAAGGCCTTTGTGCGCCAGCGCTTGCGCCATGCCTCCAAGGGATTTCACTACGGCTGGCGCATGACCGGTACCCTGATGCTGGTCTATCTCTTCAATCTCATGATGTTCACCAGCCTGGTGCTGAGCTTCTCGATCACATCCCGGGCGCTGTGGCCCTGGCTGGCGCTGCTTCTAAAGAGCGGCGGCGAACTCTTCCTGGTCAGCCGTTTCGCCCGGCCGATGAAGCGCGTGCACTATCTCGCTGTTTTCCCCATCGCCGAATTACTGCATATCGTCTATGTCCTCGTCATCGGCGCCTGGGGACCCCTGTCTAAAATCCGCTGGAAGGAAAAGCACATGACGCAGGTTGCGCGGGTGGCGCCATGACGATACTGACCACGATCTGCGCCGTCCTGACGTTGCTCTACGCAACGACCATCATCCTCTTTCTCATCGGGCTGCGCAAAAAGCACCCCGCCAGCAACACGGCCGAGCCCAACGTCACCGTGGTGGTGGCCGCGCGCAATGAAGAGCAGCATCTGGGCAAGCTCCTCGACGATCTCTGCGCCCAGACCTGGCCGCGGGAACGCCTGCAAATCATCATCGTCGATGACGGCTCCACGGATCGAACCGCGGAGATCATCCAAGCCTATGCGGAAAAGCACGCATTTATTATCCCCGTCACCATTGATGCGTGCCCGCCCGGTTTCAGTCCGAAAAAATATGCCCTGCAAAACGCCGTCGAGCACGCCAGCGGCGAGATCATCCTCGCCACCGATGCCGACTGCCGCGTCGGCCCGGATTGGATCAAAGGCATGGTGCGACACTTTCTGCCGGATGTCGGATTTGTCATCGGTTTTTCCCAATACGGCCGCAGAGGCGATCCGCAGAACCTCATCGAACGGCTGCAGGCGTTTGATTTCATCCCCTTGATGGGGGTGGCAGAAGGCAGCTGCAATCTCGGTCTGCCGCTGGCGGCCTCGGGCCAGAACCTCGCCTACCGCCGTGATGCGTTTCTGGCGGTGGGCGGCTACAAACGCATCGCCGGCCGCGTCTCCGGCGATGATGTGCTGCTGCTGCAGCTGGTGCGCAAATATTCATCATATCGCATTGTCTTCGCCTCCAATCAGGAGGCTTTTGCCAGCTCCGCGCCGCAACCGACGCTGCGACAGTTCGTCAACCAGCGCAAGCGCTGGGCCTCCAACGGCTCTTTCCAGATTTTCCTGAACATTCCGTTTTTTGCTTATCTGATCATGGTGCATGCCTACACCAGCGTGCTGTTCATCGGCATCCCATTGGCTGTGGTGCTGAAACAATATACGCTGGTCTTTTTCGCTTCGATGGCGATCAAGGCCCTGTTTGAGGGTCTCATCGCCATGGTCAGCGCGCGGCGTTTTCATCGCGAAGATCTTTTGATTTATTTTCCACTGTGGTTTTTCCTGCAGATTCCCTATGTTGCCCTGGTCGGACTGCTTGGCACCTTCGGCAATTTCAGCTGGAAAGATCGTAACCATTCGGCAACGATATGAATCGAACTCTGGGTGTAAACCTCCTCCATGGTGTACGGCACGGCTTGCATCGCCGTCCTCTGAACTCCAGCACCGAAATCCGCCTGACGCGTCTGTGCACGCAGCGCTGCCGCCAGTGTCAGGTCTATGAACGCCGCACCGAACCGGCCAGCATGGATCTGCCCATGTTTCGAAAAGTCGCTACCGCGCTGCAAGCGTATGGCGCTTACATCGGCTTCATTTCCGGCGGCGAGGCCACCATGGTGCCCGATCTGCCCGAAATTCTCCTCGAAGCGAAAAAAGTGTTTCCGGTGGCCACCACCCTGGTCACCGGCCTCTACAATAAACGTGAAATCATCCGGGATATCGGCCAATTGTGTCTCGACAACAACATCAATATGCAAACATCCCTGGATGGTTTTGGCGAAGTGGGCGACCAGTTGCGCGGCGTCAAGGGGTTCTCCGATCAGGTGCTGCGTCATATGGAGATGATCGCCAACATGAAGGAACATTCGCAATCGCTGCTCTATGTCAATATCGTCCTCTCCCGCCTGAATCTGCACCAGGTGCCGGACCTGATCGCCCGCGCCCGCGAGGTTGGCTGGCGCGCCACCATCGGGCTCTACCACCATCTCACGGAAACAACCCGGGAAGACGAAGATCTTTCGGTGCGACCCGGCCCGGAACTGCATGAGCTGCTAACCTTTCTGGATCACAATCCGGATATCCTCAACCTCAATGCATTCATTCGCGGGATCGAACCTTTCATCACCAGCGGAGAGACGACGCGCTGCCCCTTTGTCGCTTCGCGAACGCTCATGACCCGATTGACCATCATGGAAAATGGCGATCTCCACCTCTGCTGGGGCGGACCCATCGGTAATCTCTTCGAGTCCTCCTTGCAGCAGATATTTGACGGACCGATTTATAGAGAACGGCTCGGCGAATACAGCCAGTGCAAGGGATGCTGGACAACCTGTTATACCCAGCGCTATCTCTTGATCAAACCGCGCTCGCTGCGCGAGGGCGCCGACAATCTGCGCAAGATGATCCGCATGCGCCGCATCCAGAAAGGCGCCCTGAGATAATGCGCAAACACATCCTCTATATGGCCGCTCTCATCCCGGCACTCCTGAATGCACAACCGCGATGGGATTTGTTCGATCACGAACGTCTGACCTATTCCCTCTCCCTCGGCAGCCTGGGCGCCGCAGAGGCGGAATTTAATTTTGCCCGCGGCGCCTGCGATTCCATTCACGTGCGCATCGACACCAAACCCTGGACCAGCCTGCTCTTCAAAATTCATAATCACTACCAGACCATCCTTGACCCCGGCAACGGTCTGCCCTGTCAGGTGCAAAAAGAAATCAATCAGCGCAACATCCAACAGATCCTGTCCATGCGGTTCGATCATGGCCAACACCTGGCCATCACCGGGGATGGCGCCTCCTGGCCGCTGGGTGAGGATGCGCTGGATCTCTTCAGCCTGCTCTATCACATCCGTGCATCGCTGACCGATTCCAGCATTCGGGTGCAATACCCCGTGCACATCGAAAGTCACTCTTTTCAAACGCAAGGCGAGGTCAAAACCGGCGGCATGCTGAGTACCCCTGTTGGAGACATGCCCGTCAAGATCATCGAGCTGCTTTTCATCCCTGCGCAGGACAATCGCCCCCGCACCTGGAAAACAGATCTGCTCACCAACCGCATCGCCAGGCCCGGGGGAAAACTCTGCATCTATCTCGGCCCCGGACCAAGGCATCTGCCGCTGCAGCTGGTTTTTGGCAATGAAGGTCAACAGGTCACCATGAAACTCAAGTCGTTTTATCCAGAGGAACGGTGATGGCGCTCGTTCTGATGATAGCAGGCGTTCTCTACTGCGTCATCGCGTCTCTGATCGCGCTGCGGCTGCACCGCCTCAATGGCAAAAAATATCCGCAGCAGCAATGGCAGCCACTGGTATCGGTCATCGTCGCTGTTCGCAACGAAGTGCCGGTCCTCATGCCCTGTCTGCAAAGTCTTGCGGGGCTTGATTATCCCGCGGACAAACTTCAGATTCTCATCGTCAATGACGACTCGCGCGATGCCTCCGGGGCACATATCGATGCCTTCTGCGGGGCGCATCCGCAGATGCAGGCCATCCATTTAAAGCAGGATGAAAAAAAATTGCCGGGCAAGGCGGGAGCGGTGCTGCGCGCGATGGACCAGGCGACCGGCGAAGTCATTTTCCTCACAGATGCCGACTGCCAGGTGCCTCCGGCCTGGATTCAGTCGCTCCTAAACGCCTTTTCGCCGCATACGGGTTTGGTTGGAGGATTCACGGTTTTGCGCGCCCTTGAAACGCCAAACCGCTCTTTTGACGACATTCAGACGCTCGACTGGCTGTTTCTGCTCGGCATCGCGGCCGTGGCCATGGACATGAACAAACCCCTGAGCTGGATGGGCAACAACATGGCGTTTCGCCGCAGCGCCTATGAAGCGGTTGGGGGCTACCCGGCTCTGGGACACAGCCTGATCGAAGATTTTACGCTGCTGGACGCGATTTCACGCAGAAGCAACTATTCAGTCGCCGTACAGCCTGATCATGCAGCGGTGGTGGCCAGCACCCCGGTGCCTTCGCTGGGCCTGCTTTATCAGCAGCGGCGCCGCTGGGCCATGGGCATCCGGCCGGTCCGGCCACTGGGGAAACTGCTCATGCTCAGCAGTGCGATCATGCACTGCCTTCTACTGGCTGGTCTTTTTTTCGCACCCTGGATCAGCGGTCTGTTCACCATGGGTAAAATGGCATCGGATTACCAGATCATTCGCATCATGGCCGGGCACACGAACAGCCGCATCTCCCTTGTCGCTTTTATCGCTTTCGAATGGTTTTACGGTTTGTACAGCCTGATCATTCCTTTTTCATTACTCTTCGACCGCCGCATAAAATGGAAGGATCAGGATTTTTCCGTCCACGGCTGAAATGAGGTGATACCTATATGCGGCTGCCTCCGCTTCTGCTCCACTACTATATCAGCGAACAATGCAACTGCCGGTGCGAGTTCTGTGATATCTGGCCGCAGGCTGCGCCCGAACGTGCGCAACTGGCCGATGTCATCGCCAACCTGAACGCGGCGGCGCAGCTGGGCGTACGCTTTGTCGATTTCACCGGCGGCGAGCCCCTGCTGCATCCCGAATTGCCTGACATGCTCAGCAGCGCCCAAAAACAGCAGCTGCGCACCACCATCACCACCAATGGATTGCTCTATCCACAGCGGGCGCGCGAACTGGCGGGAAAAATTGATTTTCTCCATTTTTCCCTCGATGCCGCCACCGCGGCAGATCACGATAACATGCGCGGCGCCCAGGCTTTCACGCAAGTGATGGAGAGCATCGATATCGCGCGAACGCTTGGCGAAAAGCCGGACATCCTTTTCACGGCCACGGCAAAAAACTTGCATCACTTGCCCGCTTTGAGCGCATGGACCCAACGGCTCGGATTGATATTGATCGTCAATCCCGTTTTTTCTCATCGTCAAAAAAGAGAGTTAACCCGCGAACAAATCCAGGAAATTGAACGTTATAGAAAAAAACCGGGCGTCTATATCAACACCGCACTGCATGCGCTGCGGCAGAGTGGCGGCAATGATGCGAGTCGCCCCGGCTGCCGCGTCATGGATGCGGTGGTGGTGATCTCGCCGCGGAACGAGCTGCTCGTCCCGTGCTATCATTTCGCCCGGGAGCGCATTCCCCTGCAAAAGGATCTGGCCGCACTTTGGCGGAGTGACCGGCTCGCGCCGCAGCGCGCGCAGCAAGGGCGCTGGGATCATTGCCAGGGCTGCGTCTTGAATTGCTATTTCGATCCCGGTTTTATCTACCGTCTGGACGCATATTTTGTTAAAAGCATGCGGGCGAAAATAAAGTACAGCATTGACAAATACATTCGCTATCGTGGCAAAAGATGGCTGGGCGTCCTCGATCCCCGGCCTGCCTGTGAAATACTGGAGCATCTGATTGATCATCGAGAATAGCCACATCGACCTCTGGCTGCCGGGCGTGCTCTTTTTGCTCTATGCCGAAATCCATTACCGCATCCCCCTGGTGCCGAGCCGGTTGTTCAAACGCATGCCGGAAGTCATCCTGGATGTGCCTCATCGCCTCGCTCCCGGCGCAACCCTGCCCGTCCTCGTGTTGATCAAGGACGCACAGCGTTTCCCCATCGTGCTCCATCAGCTTGAAACTTCCTTTTTGAGCGGCGGCGCCGTGCTTGCCACACAAACAACCGGCTTTTCAAATGAACCGGTCAGCGACGGAGCGTGGCATCGCATCATCGAAGTGGAACCGCCGCACGGGATGCACGGTGCAGTTGAGGTGGCGTGCCGCCTTTTCATCAGTCGCGACGGGGTGACGCAGGTCATTGACAACGATAATTATGTCAAAACCAGCCACCGGCCTTTTTCGGTCTATTGCGATGCGCAACCGCTTCCCGGCGCTGACAGGTGCCACTACGGGGACTTGCACTACCACAGCCATTTGACGTCGGATCAGGTTGAATTTGGCGCGCATCCGCAAGTCGCCGCCCGCATGGCCCAAGCCATGGGACTGGACTTTTTTGCCGTCACCGACCATTCCTATGATCTCGATGATCACTGGGAGGATTATCTGCACAACCATCCCGCCACGCCCAAATGGCACTACTTGCAGAACCTGGTGCGGACGTGGAATGCCCATCATGCCGCGCCGCTGATGATCGCCGGTGAAGAGGTCTCCGCGGGCAACCACAGGGGACACAACATCCATTTTCTCGTTATTAATCACCCCGACTATCTTCCCGGTCATGGCGACTCGGCGGAAAAATGGCTGCGCACGACGCCGCAGTTGTCGATCCCGCAAATTCTCGATCAACTCGCCCCCCACGCCCTGGCATTCGCGGCACACCCGGCAAAACATCCGCCGTTTATGGAACGGCTCCTCTTCGGCCGCGACCGCTGGCATCCTGAAGACTTGCGCGATGACAGACTCACAGGATTGCAATTCTGGAATGGGCTGGATGATGCGGACATGGAAGACGGCCGCAAACAATGGATCGACCTGCTGCTGGCGCAACAGCGGCCCGTGCTCATCGCCGGAAACGACGCGCACGGGCATTTCGGCCGCTGCCGCCAGATATCCATCCCGTTCTTTTCCATGCATGAAAAAGAGACGCAGCTGTTTGGCCAGGTCCGGACCGGCGTGCTAAAAACCAGTCACCGGCCCACACTCGACAAACTATTGCAAGCCCTGAAAAAAGGACGTTGTCTGGTGAGCAGTGGCCCGTTTGCTGAGATGAAGATAAAGACCGCGGAGGGGGCGGATGCGGTTCTTGGCGATGCGACGAAATCGAAAGCGGTGACAGTTGCGGTGAGGGCGTGCTCGTCAACGGCCTATGGTCCGATTCAATCAGCGGCGTTGTTCGTGGGAGATCATGCACAAAAAAAAGAGACCCGCATCTCCCTGTTCACAGGAGCTTCGGATCTCGTGGAAATGACGTATCCATTGTCGCAGGTTCCGTCGTCGGGCTACATTCGCCTGGAAGTGTCGAGTCGTCGCGCCGGACAAATTTTCCGCTGTCTGACCAACCCGATTTTTTTCGAGCCCGATGACAGCGCGAAGATTTAAAACAATTTGATCTTTTTGATGATTTTTTTCAGGCCGCGGCCGAAAAGATTCGGTTCGATCACAATGTGCCGCTCCGCCCCTTCACCAAAACTTGCCACCTTCAAAGCATCGTTATCCTTGAGCGCCTCATGGATGACAAAGCGTTCGTAACTGCTCATGGGCGGCAATTCGGCTTTTTGTCCGTTCTGCATGGCCTCGGCAGCCCGCTTTTCCGCATAGCGTTTCAAATTGCCAACCGGATAAACCCGCAGTTCGTATTCCTCTTCATTGATTTTATACGTTTTGGTGACGATATCTGAATCACGATCAAAGTGCTGATGAATCAAGCGCCGCTCCGATGCCGGCAAACCCATCAGGGAAACCGGTACGATTGAATCGCGCAAATCATCTTCCACTTTGCGGACGATTTTGTTGATTTTTTCATCTGCACCCGAATGATGCCGCTCTCTTCTTTCCATGTGTTACGACCTCTCTTATATGGAAATTGGTCCCAAAACTTTTATTTCCGCAGCGCTGTCAGCAGCTTGTCATGAATATAGCCGAAGGGGCCGTTGCTGAACGTAATCACAGCATCTCCGGATTTAAGCCGGGATAGTAAATAATTCAAAATGGATTCTACGGAGGACAAGGCCTGGGCATCCTTTCCCAACGCTCTCAGGTCCTGTGCCAGTTTTTCCGTGGACAGAACCTGCCCAGGGGGCGCCTTATCGGGCCTATCCACAGGTGCGAGCAGCACGCCGTCCGCTTCGGCGAACGCAGTCACCAACTCTTGCTGGAATATGGAACGCCGCGTGGTGGCGCAGCGCGGCTCAAAGAGCGCCCAAATGCGTTTTTGCGGATGCTGACGGCGGAAACCCGCCAGCGTTTCCTGCACCGCGGTCGGATGATGGCCAAAATCGTCGTATATCTCGATGCCCGCCGCCGTCCCCTTGAGCTCCATGCGCCGCTTGATGCCCTTGAATGTCTGCAATCCTTGTTGAATTTCAGCAAACGGGATACCGGCATGGTGCGCCACGGCAACCGCCGCCAGGACATTGCGCACATTATGATCACCCGATACCGGCACCTCCACCTCACCCAGAACATCGCCGTCCTTGAGCACAGCGAAACGAACGCCGTGATCCGTGATCCGAAGCTGGTCCGGCCGCCAAAGGGCTTTCTCTGAAAAACCAAAGGTCTCAACCGGACAAAAGGCTTTCTGACAGACCTCGAGCACGGTGTCGTGGTCCGCGCACGCCACCAGCAATCCGCTGCGCGGGATCAGATTGACAAAGCGGCGAAAAGCCAGTTTGATTTCATCCAGCGAATTGTAGATATCCGCATGATCAAATTCGACATGATTGATGACGCCGATATCGGGCAGATAGCGCAAAAATTTGGCGGCCTTGTCAAAGTAAGCGGAATCGTATTCATCGCCTTCGAGGATGATATCTGAGCCCGTGCCAATCTGATACCCGCGGCCAAAGTTATTGGGAATGCCGCCCAGAAGAAAACTGGGGCTGCGTCGCGCCGACTCGAACAACCAGGCGATGAGCGTGGTGGTGGTCGTTTTCCCGTGCGTTCCGGTCACCACGATGGAGCGATGCCCGCGAATACAAAACTCGCGCAGCGCGTCCGGAAGTGAAAGATAGGGGATATGGCGATCGAGAATCTCTTCGATCTCGACATTGCCGCGCGAAATCACATTGCCGACGACGACCAGGTCCGGCGCAGGGTCGAGATTGGAGATGTTAAAGCCTTCAAAAACCGGGATTTTCTCCTCTGCGAGAAAATCGCTCATCGGTGGATAGATACCGCTATCCGAACCGTAGACCTGGTAACCTTTTTGCTTGAGCATGGCCGCCAACGAAGCCATGGCGGTTCCGCAGATGGCGAGAAAATAAATGCGCTTGGGCGCCTTTCCATTCATAAGCTCATTCCTTTACGGCGTTGAGCTGCCCATGGCAGCCGGCAACTCGGACAGTGAAATGGGTGTGATGCCCGACTGGTCCACCAGAATATTCACGACCTGGCCCACGTCGCCCGGCGTTCCCAAATCGCGGCTGTTGAGAAACAGCCGCACACCGCCCGCGTTGCCGATCTTGAGATAAAATTTTTCACGGCTCGTCCAGCTGCGATCAATCCCTGCCGTGAATACGCCCTCCTCGGCCAGCGTGTCCTGGTATACAATTCTAACCCAGGCTGTTTCCGATGCCTTCAGGTTCAGAGTCAGAAGCTCCGCTCTGACACTATCAGGCTTGTTTTCCTCGGTGATTGGCACAAGGGTTACGGTGGTATCGGTGGAGCTCTCAAGCGTTGTGGACGGCACCGAGATGCCGCTATCCATGGCAGAAGGCGGCTGCGCCGGCGTACGATAGAACAAGAACCAGAACGCTGCAAGCACGGCCACCAGGACGGCGCCAAGTATCAGTGGATTCTTGATCCATTGCGTGACGTCTTCCGGCGTCCTCGATTTGCTGTCGTTCCGTTCGATCGAAGATTCCACCTCTTTCGGCTGGAAGAGGGGCGCGATCTCGGGGGATTGGCTTTCTTCCGCAACCGCTTCATCAGGGACGGATAGTGGCGCCGATGGATGCAATTCCGCCATCAAGCGGCGCACCATCACATCCGGATCCAGGCCGATCTCTGAACTCACCAGACGCAAAAAAGCCTTCATATTCGCTTCCGGAAGAAAATCGAACGCGCCTTGTTCCATCTTCTCGATGAACCGTTCGGAGATTTTGCTGGATTGGGCGACCTGATTTATGGTCAGGCCCTTGCTTTCGCGCTGTCGGGTGATCTCTTCACCCAAAATTTTTAATGTTTCATTCACGACAAGTCTCATCCCAAAATTTGAGTAACGTCAAATAGAATTTGGTCAGTGGAAAACCAACTACATTGTAAAAACACCCTTCGATCCGGTCTGCAAACAGCGCACTCTGATCCTGAATACCATACGCCCCGGCTTTGTCCATCGGACTTCCCGTGGCGACATAACTCTGGATCTCCCACTCCTGCAAATGACGGAAATGCACACGCGTCATCTCGTGGCCGGTCACAGATCGTCCTTCCGGCTGGCAGACGATGGCAAACCCCGTGTAGACCTGATGAATGCGTCCGCTCAAGCGTTTCAACATGCGGGCGGCATCCGCTGCATCAACGGGTTTGCCGAGGATGTTCCCGTCGAGAACAACGATGGTGTCAGCGCCGACAACGATACCTTCGGTAACCCCCCTGGCGACATCCATCGCCTTGGCCAGCGCCAGCGTTTCTGCATGCCGCACCGGATCGGTCTCGGCGCAGGCGTCCTCGTCCACCGCACTCGGCAGGATATGAAATTTCAATCCGATCAGTTGCAGCAACTGCTTGCGTCGCGGCGACTGAGAGGCGAGATAAAAAGGCCGCTGCGGCAGGCGATGTTCGGGAAAAGCGGTCATAGACGTTTTTCGTCGCTGTCGAGCATAATGGTGAAAGGGCCGTCATTATGGATTTCCACACACATCATGGCGCCAAACCGGCCCCCGGCCACTTTGAATCCCAGTTCCCCCAGTTTGCGTTTGAAAGCCTCATAAAGGGGCGCGGCAATTTCCGGACGCGCTGCATAGGAAAAGCCGGGCCGGCGCCCTCGGCGGCAATCGGCGTACAATGTAAACTGCGAAATGACGAGCATTTCGGCCCCCACCTCCGCGGCGGAGAGATTGGTCTTGCCTTCGCCATCTTCAAAGATGCGCAGATGAGCGATGCGCTCGGCGAGATGATCGACCGCCTCCTGGCCGTCGCCATCGCGGACGCCGAGCAGGATCACCAAACCGCGGCTGATTTCACCCAGCGTTTTTCCATCAACTTGTACACTGCCCTTGCTGACGCGTTGTAATAATGCCCGCATAAATTCACTCCCCTGTCATCGTCCCAGATAAATGGCCAGCAGCCCGATCGGCATGTCCGCTTTGAGCAGCGCGCTTGATATTCTGAAAGTTGCCAGCGTCGGCCTTTTCCAGATGGCAGCGATCACCGCGATCAGAACCAGGTTGACGCCCGCAACCACAACGATCAGATAGCGCACCCCATAGATGCCCGCATAATAGGGCCATAAAGTCCCGGCGATGAGAAGGCCAAAAAGGGCTGTCACCAGCCATTGCGCCGGCCGCAAGCCATGCACAACCGGAAGCGTGCGCGCGCCGTGAGCCTGGTCGCCGCTCACATCTTCCATGTCCTTGACGATCTCGCGGCCAAAGTGCATGAAAAATGCGAATCCAGCGGGAATGAGCGCGTATTCGACGCGGCCGACCGCGATGCCGCCATAGACGAACGCCAATCCGGTGATAAAACTGACGGTCAGATTGCCCCACAATACGGTACGTTTGAGCCGGGCGCTGTACCAATATAAAAATAGCGTCGAAACCGAGGCGACCACCACAGCCATCAGGTTTATGTAAAACGCCGCCAACAGGGCGCCTGAAAATGAAATGCCGGCAAATACTGCAGCCTGGCGCGGCTGGATGCTGCCGCTGGGCAGCGGACGAAACGGCTTATTGATGCGGTCAATTTCAAGATCAAAAAAATCATTGATGGCGTTGGCGCCCGCCGTCGCCAGCGCGCCGGAAATGCAGGCCAGCAGCAACTCCGTCCAGTGGTTACCGATGCCGCAAAGATAGCCTGCCAGCATAATCGACAGAAAAGCGATGATCACGTTGACCGGCCGCGATAATATAATAAGAGATCTTGCAGCTTTCCAGGAGTGCATCGCAAAACCAAATCAGAGAAAGAGGTCACAAGTCATTTTTAACTATTTGGATCGATCCAGCGTTGCCACTCGGTATCGTAAAGCTCCCCGCGCGCCGTGGAGTGCACCAGTTCCAGCTCGCCGGTCTCGCGTTTGTCGACAAAATAGAAATCGATGCCACCCTGCTGGGAAAAATAATGCCAGACTTCCCAGGTGCGATTTTCATTGCTGAAAGGATAGCGTTCGACTTCATCGGGCCTGCCATAGACCAGGAGAATCCGCCCCCGGTCAGTACGCCAGCCTTCTTTGAAGGATCCACGGTAGGAAATATTGGCCATTTCCACCCGGCCCAGATAATCCTGCTTGAATTCATTTTCCGGCGTTCCGGGCGTTTGATCCCACTCCGCCCAGAATTCCTTGATATAATTTCGTTTGCCGTCCAGATTGAGCTTTTTATAGGTATCGCGCTGCTCCTTGGCATTGATATAGCGCGTGAACTCAAATTCACGATCCAGTTCCTTCTCGCTGAGCACGGCATAGCGGTCCGCATCCGTTCCCGGACTTCCGGCGCCTTTCATCTCCTCCTGACGTTTGAAGACGGCGCCCCCTTCGGCATAGTCCGCCTCGCGATAGACAAAAAATTTGCGCCAGGAATTGGTCTCTGCGCCTGTTTCCATGTCTTTGACAGCGAGTTCCACGCGATAGGCGCCGGAGATCAGCGACACCACATTGATCCCGCTCACCTCCACCGCAGAGTCACCCGGTTTTTTGCGCAACTTGGGGTCCGTTTGCTTGACGATCTGTCCGTCGGCAGTGTATATTTTATAGACCACCTGGTATCTGGCGCCGCTGTCGCTGCTGGCCGGGGCGAAATTGTATATTTCGGAATAAAGATAGAGAATCGGCAGATTCAGGCCGTAAAGGCCGGTTGGGTTGGGAATGATGCGATATCCGTTCTTCGTCAAGGTACTCGTGCTCGTATCCCGTTCGATGGAAGTGCTCAATTGCAAATCGCTGATCGCCAGTTCGTTGCCGGCAAAAGCGCGAATCTGCACCGGAAATTTGTATTCCGCATTTCCTTGCGCATCATGGCCATCCTCGATACGAACAGCCATGGTGTATTCCCCATCCGCCAGGAGAAAATGATTAACGACAAACAAACGTTGATGATCATTGATCTCCGCAAGGCTGTCGACCTGATTGACGTTTTTCCATTGTTTGGAAGCCACCAGGGAATCTTTGGCAAATATCCGGGCATCGACGATAAATTCCCCTTTATACTTGCCATTTTCCGGTTGATACAGCAGAAGCGAACGCAAGAGCGATGCGGAATATTCGAGGTATGTCAGGCTGTCGGAGTAGTGGAAACGGTTATAATCCACATTGAATTGAAAACGGGGCTTCTCGGGTAATTGATCCTGCGCGTTGATCTGCGAGGATATGAACAGCACCAGAAGCAACGCAGCACCCCATTTGCAAGCGATTATTTTTTTCATAGCATATCCTCAGTTTTCCGCTGCCGGCTCTCCCACGGGGACGAGTTGATCCTTTTTCAGGGCGTCGAATTTAACCGACACCACTTTTGAAACACCCCTCTCCTCCATAGTGATGCCATACAGTTGATTGGCCGCACGCATGGTCAGTTTGTTATGCGTCACCACGATGAATTGGGTATTCGTCGAAAAATCATGCAGTGCATGGGTAAACCGTTGCACATTCTGGTCATCCAGGGGCGCATCGACTTCATCAAAAATACAGAAGGGGCTTGGTTTGACCAGATAGATGGCAAACAGCAATGAAATGGCGGTCAATGATTTTTCACCACCGGAAAGCAGGGTCAGAGCCGCCGGTTTTTTGCCGCCCGGTGTGGCCAAAATATCAATTTCGGACTCGAGGGGGTCGGCCGTCTCCTGCAAGACGAGGTTGGCTCTGCCGCCTTCGAAAAACTTGCTGAACACTTCCGCAAAATTCTTTTGCACCTGTTCAAAAGTCTCGATAAATTTCTGCCGCGCGGTGGTGTTGATGATTTCGATGGTCTCCATCAAGTTTTTACGCGCCTTGATCAAATCATCGCGCTGGGTCTGGAGAAAATCGAGCCGCTCCTTTTCCTGCTGGAACTCTTTCAACGCGAGCAAATTGACCGGGCCCACCTCCTTGATGCGCTCGCGTATGGAATCGACGCGCTGCCGGCTCGTCTCCACATTGAATTCAGGCTCCATCGCTTTGCGGCTGAGCTTGTGCTCGAACTCGGTCCACAAACGCGCGCTCAGGTTTTCAGCGCGCAGTCTGAGTTCCGAAACCCGCAATTCCACATGATGGGCGCTCTCTGAAAGATTGTCGAATTTCCCGCGCGCCGCACGGATCATCTTCTCCGCTTCAGCCACCCGCGTGTTGGCCTCGTACTGCTGCTCTTCCAACGCATCCAGAGCAGCCTGCGCCTGTTCTCGCTGACCCTTCAATTTTTCAACATCGCCGGCATAGGTCTCGTTGACCTCGGTCAACTCCTCAATCTCCTTGGCCGCCCGTTCCGTCTCCAGTTGCCGAGTCTGAATCAGGGCATTCGTCTCTTGAACCTGGCGGTGCACAGCCTCATTTTCCCGGCGCATGGCTTCATACTCGCTTTGCTGCCGCGCCACCTGAACACTCAGCTCCTGCACCTGAACGGCCGAATGATTGACGCTCTGCTCGATCGTCTTGATCTCTTCACCCAATACAAGGGCTTTCTGCGAGTTCTCCTGGCGCCGCGCCAGCAACTCATCAGCACCCAGCGTCTGCAACTCAAGATTATGACCGAGCTGACTCACTTCGCCCAACAGACGCTGCTTCTCCGCTTCATGCCGCGTCTGCGATTCCTGCAACGCTTTCTCTTCAAAGGTCTGCCTGCCCAATTCAATACGCACGGAACCCAATTGTTGTTCCGCTTCCTGTATCGTTTTGCGATGATTCTCGGCCTCGATTTTATTCTGCTGGATCTCCGTCTCGCGCTGCGCCATCAATGCGCGTCTGGCCTCGGAAGCCTGCTGCAATTTTTCGATTTCCTGTGTGAGAGCGGCAAGCTGTTCCTGCCGGCCGACAAAATCAGTTTGATTCTTGCTCAGCAAACCACCGCGGATGAAACCGGCATGACCCAGCACTTCTCCGGTCAGTGTCACCACATTATAGGACTGGCTCCGCAGCTGCCCGTAGACGCGGTTTGCGGTCTGCAGATCCTGTACAACCAGATAAACGCCCAATATGCTGTGAACCAATGGCCGGAAACGCTCATCGCAGGCGACCAGCTCATCAGCCCAACCCAAAACACCCAGATCAGAGACTTGCGGCCGGTTGGCGAGCGGCGTGGCAAGACTGGCCCGCGGTGCAAAGGTGACAATACCCCGCTTCTCCTCTTTCAGCAACGCGATGCCCGAAAACGCGGTGTCACTATCCTCAACGACGAGATACGTCGCGGACTCTCCCAACGCGGCCGCCACGGCAGAACGATGGATATTCTCCACATGCACGATATTGGCCAAAGGACCATAGGTGGAAAAACCCTGATTCTTGAGTGTGGCCAGATAGCGGACACCCGCCGGATAATCCTCAAAATTTTCTATGAGACGCTTCACCAGCTCGGCCTGATGACCCAGCACTTCGACGCGATTGCGATCCTGGGAATCACTTTTTTGCAGGCCTTCAAAGGCGCGCTTGGCGTCTTCTTCAAATTTGCTGATATCAACCAGGCGCTGCTTCTGCTGGGAAATATGAGCGGTCAGCTTTTCCTCTTGCGCCCGCGTCTGCTGAATCAGACCGCCCAATTCAGCAATACGACCGCTCTCCTGGGTCAGTTCATTTTCCAGCTGTTTGATGCGGCGGGAAACATTCTCCTCCGTCGCCTTGAGACGCTCCCCTTCATTCTGCTTGCGGCTCAGCTCCTCCGTGATGCGAAGGACCTGTGCCTCCGCGTCGCGCGCCTGCGAACGCTTGCTTTCGAACTCCTGCTTGACGGCCTGATAATCGGCGTTGATGCGGTCATATTCGAGGCGCTTCTCGTTGAGCCCCTTCTCCGCCGTTTGCACCAGGATCACGGTTTTATCGTACTGCTCTTGCAGCTCGGAGAGACGCGTCTTGAAAGTGGACATCTCTTCGGTATAGCGGACGTTGCTCTCCTGCAAGGAACGGATGCGTTCCTTGTTCACCAGAATCCGCTCTTCAAATTTTTGCACTTCGCGATTGAGATCGGATACCAGGCGCTGATTTTCGTTGAGCTTCTTCTCGATCTCCAAAAGCCGCGTGCGCGTGGCCTCATAGTCCGCGTCCTGGGTCGCCAGAGCGCTCGAAGCGCCTTCCCGTTCATCGCGGATCAGATCCAGCTGCGTTTCGAGCGGCTCCAATTCATCGACAATTTTACTGTATTCAAAATCCGCCAGCTTGATCTCCAGATCACGGAGTTCAACGGCCAATTCCTGATACCGTTCCGCCTTGGCCACCTGGCGCCGCAAGGAGCGGACATTTTTTTCCACTTCCGACATGATGTCTTCAATGCGAATCAAGTCCTTTTCTGTGGATTCAAGCTTGCGAAAGGTGGCTTTCCGTCTCAGCTTGTACTTGGTGATACCCGCTGCTTCCTCGAAAATGCGGCGGCGTTCATCCTCTTTGCCGTTCAAAATACGCTCGACCTGAGGCAGCTCGATGACCGAATAGGTATGCGGGCCCGCCCCTGTATCCATGAAAAGATCAAGGATATCCTTGAGACGGCAGTTGTTGCCATTGAGAAGATACTGGCTCTCCCCGGAACGGAAAAGCCGACGCGTGATAATGACTTCGGAATAATCGATCGGAAGGATGTTCTTGGTATTCTCAATTTTGAGCGATACTTCCGCCATGCCGACCGGCTTGGCGGTCGCGGAGCCATTGAAAATCACATTGCCCATGACTTCGCTGCGAAGCGCGCCGCTTTTCTGCTCCCCCATCACCCAGCGGATGGCATCAACGATGTTACTCTTGCCGCAGCCATTGGGGCCTACGATGCCCGTCATGCCATCATGAAAAACGATGTGGGTTTTTTTGGCAAATGATTTAAAGCCAACTATTGTTAATTCAGAAAGATACACACTGCTCCACTTCAATAGGTTTTAAACGCAAAAGGAAGTAAAATTACGTTCCATCTATACAAAAGTCAAGTACAATTTATGGCCCCGCTCACAGCCCCAACAGCGACCAATAATACGCGGCATATGCCAGCAAGGCGCGGGATTGTTCAAGATACAAGCCGATGACCAGCAGCACCATGGCCAGTCCGGCCAGCTGCAACAGGATGGCCTTGCCGGCGCTCACCTGCATGATGACCTTGGCGCCGCGCACCGAACGCAGGAGAAACCACAGGATCATGATGAGAAAATAAAATAAACTGATGGTCACAAGACTCGATCGCGACAGCGCCCGGAATAGAACCACCGCGAGGGGAAGCGCAAAGATCAAGTTGGCCGGCACCCATAACACAAAGGTGACGATTTGACTGAAACGCAGATAACGGCGTTGACCGATGACGAACAGCTTGTAAATGATGCTTTGCAGCAAAGCCAGTCCCAGGAGAACACCCGTGAAAAACAGCACCAGCCTTTCGGGATGCCAGATCAGGCTGATAGCCTGATTTTTGGCGTCAGCATCCGGGAAAAACCAGGTCAATACTTCATCGAAAAGAGAATTATCACGAACAAAGTAGACAAAACTCGCCAGGATGGTGGCAAGGGTTAAAAAAGAAGCCATGCCGATGAGTCCGGTGAGAAACGGGTTGATCTGGCGGTTTTCGTTCAAATCCACATAAAAACCATGCGAATAAACAAACACGCGTCGCATATAATTGCTCATGCGTTTGTCGCGGCGGATAAAATAGAGTAAAAGCACGATCAGCACAATGCCGACAATCTGAAAAACAGCGGGATCAGCTGCGGGAATATCACCGGGCAGTAATTCCGGCATGGCGGCATGGGTGAAGGCCGCCTTGACGACTTCATAGACCATGCGCTGTTGACCGTTTGCATCGATCAATCCGGCCGTGAAGAGGTTGCTGTTCTCGCGCGGTCCCCAATAACCATGCGGTGCATCGCCGCTCCAATCCCGAAACGGCGATACCGAAATGCCCAGAGCGCCCTGACGCTGCTTCGCCTCCTGAAAAGCGGTTTTCAAATGGAATGCCTGACTCATCTGACCGGATCGCGTATCCCCGACCAGCGAGGGAAGCGGTGAAATGAATTGCAGGATATAAAACCCCTGCACATTACGATACCATTGAGAAATTTCCGGCAGTTTTTCAGGGGGCACTTCGAGGATCTGAAAATCAACGGGCAGTTTCTGAAAACCGGGCATTTTCCCGCGCACGCCTGCATACAAAGGACGATCATCCAGTTTTCTTGCCTCAGCAGCCAGCTCCTGGAGAAATTGCTCGGTCTTGACGTCCCCGCCGTCAAATCCCGATCCCAAACCCCAGGCCGCCACACTCGGATGTGATCTGTAAGCGGTGATCAGGCTTTGCAGCGATTTTTTGGCACTTAAACGAACCGCAGCACTGGCGAGATGTTCAGAGGGGATATTGGTCACCGGGATTTCAAGCAGGACGCCGAGCCCCTGCTTGTCGCACAATTCGAGAAAATGAGGCGCGGGTGCATTGCCCGGAACGCGAACCATATTGGCGCCCAGTTCGTAAATCTCAGCCAAGTCCTTTTCTATGACGCTGCGCTGCTCCTCGGCCGACAGAAAGCGGAAGGAAACATCTTCAATCCACTCCACGATCTGATAGCGGAAATCGCCCTGGAAAACCCGGCTTTTGCCAAACCAGGCCTGCGGTTGCGCCAGGGCAAAGGGGAGCATGACGCGATCGACGATTTCAACACCCTGGTACAATTGTATCTTGACAAGATAGTGACTGGGCTGCCGCGGCTGCCAATAGGAAAAGCCCGGCAATGAAAAATCGATATCCAGCCGGGCGCTGTCCTGCTCCGCCACCAGGAGCGGAAGCGCCGGACTTGAAAATAGCGGCTGTGATGTCTGCCCATCCAGAATTTCAAGTTGCCCGCGCAATGGACCGGAAGATTGCAGTAATGCGCGCGTCAGACTGTCGCTTCCTCCGAGTTGGACCATGCTCTGCAGGGTGCCCTGCAACACGCCAATTCCATCGAGCGTCTTCACCCTGACTTCAGAGACATAGGGGGCAAGACCGGTGCGGAGGATGATGGGGCGGAAGATGCCATCTCCCGCTGCCGGAACACCACGGTTTCGCGTCAGCATTGGCAGCGATTTGCGGTTGTCGAGCCGCGTATCCACCTGCAGGATGAGCTCATTTGGTTCATTGAAGAAAAGCTCGTCCCGTTTCAAGGTTATTCTGAAGGGGGATGTGCCGGCAGAATGCGTACCGACGATTCGTTTATTCAGGTGTACGGTACAGGGGCCATCAATGCCCTGAAACTCCATCTCATAATGCTGCGCGGACATGGAACTGTCCAGCGCAAACTGCTTTTTGAGGATGAAAATATCCCGCAGCCGGAAGGGCACTGGCACCTGGATGTGCTTCCAGGGATCATTTTCATTGGTTTTATATTGCCAATCACCGCCCAAAACCAGCTGCGCGCGCCGGCTTAATGAATCGGTTTGGCTGTAATCGGCGAGGGTATAGGTCAGCTCTGCCGCCTTGAGAGCCGTACAGAGAAAAAGCGCGATAATAACAGTTGCATAAAAATAGTGTCGAAAGACGTTTCTCATAATGCTGTGGTCACTCGCTCTAGTGTCTCAGGTTTAATATTTCGGAAAACAGGGTGTTACGCGCCGGACAGCCTCGTTGGTTGCCTGCAATCATGGAGCCGCAGAAATGGGACTTGCCGCGGTGCAACTTAAAAGCTGAATGATAAATTATTCAATTTTAGCCACAAATCAAAATAAAATGTGAGACGATCAGGGCTTTCGTGGTAAATGCTTTTGCAAGCGTCGAGCTGTTGGCTTTCCCGGATGAAGCCTATTATAAAGCTAATGTTGTGACGGATGCATTCTCAGCAGCGCCATGCGCTCGGCCTCGCGTGCATTCATGAGCAGGGATAGAATCCGGTACAGCGCCTTGGCCGGCGGAGCGCCCTGGGGAAACTTGTTGATTCGCTCAACAAAACGGGCATAACCGGAGTGGCGTGTGTGATGCGCCATGACAGGATCTCCTCTGTTTATAGACGTTTCACAAACGATTCTATACAGGAGGGGAGCAACAATTCTATTCGGGGCGGATGCCGCTTTCGCTGATCCCGTGAACAAAATAGTTGGGATCATTGAGAAAACTGTAAAATATGACCATGAAGGCGATCGAAGCCTCGACCATCAAATCCTTGTCGATGTAGAGTTCCGACAATTTTTTGTTGCGCGAGCGCTTGTCCGGATCATTGAAACGGGAAACCAGCAGCCCATCCAGGCGTTGGCCCACCGTCGGCGGCGTCACCGCGTCGATGCCGCCTTGTTGCACATAGACCATGGTTTCAATCATGAGTTCTCGCAGCCGCGCAATGTCCGTCTGATGGTAGGCAAAAATATGCAGAGAGATGCGTTGCGCCTCTTTGATGCTGGCATGCACCAGATTGTCAAACAGTATATTGACGATGGCATCGTTGCAAGCCGCCTTTTTTTGCCGGATCAGCGACATCAAGGTGATATTTTTAAAGAGCTGGTACAGTCTTTGTGCGCCATTCATGGACGGACTTTCAGCGTGGGGAATTTCGGTACGGAATCCTTTATACTTGGGCAGGTACATCATCTGGAACATCTCTTCGAAAAAATGCACCTCCTCAAAAGCCTCCTCGAGTCCCATGCGCATATCCAGGGTATTATCCAGACGATCTGCCAGCTTCACCCGGATGGTCTCAGGCGTTCGCTCAGATTCCACCAGCATGCGGCCAATGTACTGATAATAGATTTCCGGCGGACGTTTGGTCAACCAGTAGAGCCGTTCCATCAAAAACCAGCGCTCCTGATCCGTCAGCTTGTTGAGAATGAGGCGCAATTTGTCATCGACCGGCGTCTCCAGGCTGGAGACATTTTCCGCGGGCTTGAAATCTTCAAAGCGGTCATGCAGAAGCTCAGCCATGAGATCGAGGAACTGCGGCTCCGGCATCGCGCGGGCCAGCAGCGCCGTCGCCCGCAAGGGGTGGATGCTCGCCTGCGCGCCCAGATGGCGCCTGCGCTTCTGATAAATCTCCAGCAAATAGGTGATGGTGGCTTCTAATATCAGCTCCTTCTCTTTGGGGAGGCGGCGGCGTTCCAGAATGATGGACAAAAGGCTCTTGCTGTCGATGGTCATGGCCACCAGTTGATAATTAAGATCCGCGGAGAGCCGGAAAAAGGTATTCAGATCGTATAGATCCATAATCATTCCGATCTTTTCTCGTGATAAAACTAGTTTGGCAGATTCATGGCGTTTTCACGAACCTGCCGCCACCCGCCCATGTCAGCACCGCTCTGTTCCAGCACATCGAGGCTTTCCAGCAAACCGCCGCGGTCGCGCCGTTGTTGATGATACAGGATCCAGGCGGAGAGCATCTGCTGGAGACGGGCGCTATCTTCCTGTTTCAATACCTCCAGTACCAACAGCTCCTGTATAATCCGCCCGGTCTCCGCCCATTGGCGGTTGTGCCAATACAATCGCATGCTGTGAAAAAAGGCCGCCAGGCAGTTTTGCCCCAAATCGGATTCATCCGGATAGCGATAATATCCATCCGCATATACGGTGAACGCCTGCCTGAATTGTTGAGCGTCGAACAACACCTTGCCCCATTGAAAATAAAGCGCGATCTCAAATTGGACATTCGATTTGGAATCCTGGTTGAATTTTTGCGCCAACAGGACGTACTCGTACGCTTTGCCAAATTCATTCTTTTTCATCGCAAAATAGGCCTGATTGTACGCCAGCAGGCCGAGCAGCTCTACATTGTTGATGCGCCGGCCGTTATCATTTTCGTACGCATAAATCCGGTCCAGGCCGATCTGCGCAGCCCGGTGCTGCGGATAATATCTTAACAGGTATTGAGAATAACTGCGCAGATTCGCCATGATATTGAACCCCATGGGAGAGGTGTTTTCGATGCGATACTCCCGCGTATAGTGCGGGAAAATGGTATAAACATGGGTTGGTGTTTCAAACGCATCGACGCTCCATCCCAGGTCTGTACAGATGATGTTGAATAGAATCGTGCCCGCAACACAGTTATAGCGCTTTTCCCGGATGACATCCACAAGCGTTGTCGCTTCTTCTTTATAGTGCACGAGATGCTCGAGATGCAGATAAGCAAAAACCGTGGAGGCAGAGCCGATGCGATCGGATGCATCGAAGCGGAAAGCGCGCAATTTTTCCAGAATCCCCTCGTACCACCGATTACACAGAGCCAGAGTGTCCGCTTGCGTGACGCCCGACAGGACAAACGCGGCTTCGATCAAACGGAAATGGTCGAGGCGGCCATCGCTGATGTCGGCCTCCAGGTGGTGCAGCAGGGAATCTTGCGCTACAGCACCCCTGGCCTCAGCCCTCCCTGAAAGTAAACAACCGAGCAACAGAAAATACCAGGCGCTTTGGCAACAGCACTTTCTCGTCCATGCCCTGAAACGGGAAAAAACGGGCAGCCGCTGAAGTGGCGCCATCGCCGCAGGATTTTGTACGCACGGTTGCGAATGAAAAAACACACAGCCTCTGGATTGATGGTAAGGGGAATGAATGCTCAGATGCACATGATTAAACATATAACACGGGGAGGTAATTTGCAAGGCAAAAAAAAGCCGGAAGCACTTTTCAAGGCGTTTCCGGTATTTTTTATTTTTTTAACAAGTTGTTAGCCTGAATTACTCACCGCCGAGGACGCAAAGGTACGCAAAGAAAAGAAAAACATAAAGATGGCATTGACAAAAACCTTGATGACCGAGATCAAAATCGAATCGATAAAATTTTGATAATTGAAATAAAAATCGCTCGGCGCACTCGGCGGTTTATAAATAGAACAGATCAGTTAGCCTCTATCGGGCTTTACGGCGCGACCCTCGGATTATATCCGGCCAAATGCGGCTACATAATCGGCCGGACGATAAAAATGAAGGGATCCCAGAGCATATGCGAGATGAGCACGGGCAGCAGCTGCCCGCGCCAGGCATATAATGCGCCCCAGTAAAGACCGCAGACCACAGCGGCCAGCAGCAGCACCACATTGCCGGTGGCAACATGCACCGCGGTGTAGAGCAGCGCGGTCAACAGTAAACCGCCCCAGCGTGAATAGCGTTTGCTGAAATATTTCTGCACCAGACCGCGCCAGTAAAACTCTTCCCCAAATCCGATGGGGAAAAACAGCAGCAGCGCCACCCATTGCGCCGGCAGCTCACCGCGATTCGCATAGATGGCGCCCAGATTCGCGGCGCGGTTCTGCAGCAAGCCCGGCATCCACTGTTCCATCACTATGAGCGCATGATGCCCCAGCCAGAAAATAAAATAGAGCACCATGCCGGAACCGATGCCTATCAGGACATTAGTAGCGGTCCATTCATCACGAGTCAGCAACGGACGGCCCACCCAAAGGGTGATCAACGAGAGCAGGGCCGTGCTGAAACTCATCATCAACCAGAAATTGAAAGGCCGTTCGACAAACATGACGTACCAGAGCACAAATGCCAGCCCCATACTGATCCATACAACGCGTTTTTGCATGACAGCCCTCACCGGAAAAGAAAATAATGCAGCAGCAGGGCCACAATCAGAAGCACACCGAACATCATGTGCAGCTGCGCCGTGGCGCCATCGATGATCGCAAATTTTTCAAGCGGCATTTTATTTTTGTCCCGGACCATGCGCATCAATTTCAAGGCAACCGGCAGGGACAAAAAGGTGATCAGGGAGATCCAGGGAAGTTTTGCCGTCAAAATCAGAACAGGAATGAGCACATACGCGCCCACCACCAGGGTGTAGTACATCTGCTGCGCCCGTTTTTCACCAATCAGGATCGGCACCGTCTTGATGTTCACCGCGGCATCGAAGGGGATATCGCGCAAGTTATTGCTGTGCAGAATCGCATCGACCAGCAGCGCGACCGGCAGGGCATACAGAACCGGGCTCCATGAAAAACGGGCGGTTTGCACCAGATAAGATCCCAGCACCATCAGCGAGCCAAATGCGAGAAAAACGCCCACATCGCCCAGTGCCAGATATTTAAGGCGCAAAGGCGCCATCGTATAAAACGCGCCCAGAACAAAACCCACAATGATCAAAGCGATCATCAGCGACGGATCCGGAGACTGCAGCACCAGCCAGATCCCGATCGCACCAGCGAGGACGAACAACACCACGGACCACCACCATAATTCGCGGGGCGCCATCAATTTATCGACCAGTACGCGGCTCCCGCCATAGGTGCCCTCACGGTCCACCCGCTTCTTGAAATCAAAATAATCGGAAAAAGCGTTGGTGCCGCCGTGAAAAAGCACACAACCAATCAAGGTGAGCATAAAATGAAGCCACTTGACCGGAACCTCCGGATAATCGAGCAAGGCGATGACCATGCCCAGGATCGGGGGGATGACACTGACCGTGAAAGACCAGGGGCGAACGGAACGCCAATAGGCTTTAATTTGAGCCACGAAAAATTCTCCTGACGTTTATGATAAGATTTTCAACCGCGACGGCCGCTGACCAGATGTACCAGTCCGAAAAAGAAACGCTTGACGTATATCTCTGAAAAGCCGGCCTGCAGCAGCATCTCGGTGAAATCGGGAATGGACTTGAAAGTAAAAATGGACGAAAAGAGATAACGATAAGGTCCAATCTTTCCCGTGAGTAAAAATCCGAGAAACGGGAAAACCAAAACATTATAGAGTTTTAACAGAAATGCGCTGAATTTATTTCCCGGTTTGAAAAAATCGAGGACGTAAACCCGGCCGCCGGGTTTGAGGAGCCGGAGAGATTCCTGCAGATCGTCAGCCAGGTGGGTAAAATTTCGCATGCCGAACGCGCAGGTGATGGCGGAAAAGGTCTGGTCCCGGAAAGGCAGAAGGGACACCGCGCGGACAAGCCTGATGCGATCCTCAAACGGCGCCAGCTTGACACGGCCTCTGCCGAGCATGCTCATGGAGGGATCTGTGCCAATGATTCGGCTTCCCGCATTGACCCGAGCCGCCGAACGCGCCATGTCCCCCGTGCCACAAGCGAGGTCGAGAATGCGCAATGGCTGCGCCAGGGACGCCAGGTCCCGCTTCAGGCGTCTGGAGGTACGCCAGCGCCAGTAAAAGTCCAGGCCAAAGCTGGCCACGTGGTTGAAGGCATCATACCCTTTGACAAACTGTCCCTCAAATTTGAATCGCGTGTAATGCCTGACCTGCCCCGATGGGCTGGTGGAATCTAGTTTTTCTTGTGCGATGATTCGTACCTCTCCCAGATTGCATTGGCGTATTTTACGACCCCGGCGACATAGGAGTCGAGTGGATTATAGGCGTGTATGGCGCGGCGGCGCGCCCGGTCTGAAGCGCCATAGCCATTTTTCTGCAAATAATTGGCCACCGAAAAAATCGCGTCGGGCCAGGTGCTGAGATCGATCTGCCCGTTGGCATCACCATCGACGGCGAATTGCATGGAATTGGGCATGAATTGAACATAGCCGATGGCGCCGCCCCAGGAACCTTTCACCCGGGCTGCATCATACCCCTTTTCCTTGCCCATGCGGATCAGCGAGATCAGGTTCCTCAAGGCGCTTTTTTTCAGGCGCTGCAAGCGGGCCTTTTCAGCCGCGGTGATGGTGACCGCCGATGAATCGAGCGCTCCGTCCGCGATCAGATGTTTGACCGCCACAGTGCGCGCTTCATCCAGATAGAGGAGCTGACCTAAAAAGATATTGAAAATCAGATGATCTCCGACGAACTCGCCCAAACCGGACTCCCACATCAGGATGGAAACGATATCCTGCTTCTTGACCTGATGTTTCACCTGGGCGGCGGTCAACGTCGAGTCATGGGTTTGTAAAAACTCGGCGCCCTGCTTGATGCGTTTGCTCTTGAGAAATATCCGGCTGAAATCTTCGTGCTCTTTGTTCTGAATCTCCACACTCTGCGGCGTGGCGTATTTGATCACTTTTTCCTGATAGACCACTGTGGATGCGCATTGCAGCAATTCCTTGAATTCCTCTTCAGAGACCTCGGCGCCCGAAAGCGTCCTGGACTTTAAGGAATCGATGAGCTGCTGAATGAACGGATTGGCGGGTTTTCCTTCAGGAAACACGGTATCCATGGAGACCTGCCAGGCGGCCGTCTCCGGATAACTGCCCGCGGATTGCAGCAATTCACAACCAAGGCTGGACAACAATGAAATCACACCTACGGCGAACCCTAACCGGCACAACAGGGTCTTGCATCCTTGTTTCACCCATCCTCCCGAATTACTAATTCATCAATGGATTTACACCGCGGCGGGCGCCGGGCAAGATCCAGTCGACCTGTTCTTTGACCCGTATGAAGCACATGCCCTGATAACGCGGCTTTGTTTTTAATCCATGGATGTATTGCGAAAATTCCTCGTCCACCACTTTGCCGGCGCTCATGCTGGCATGACGAAAGAAAAGCCCCTCCTTCTTTTCCACGATCATCAGCATATGCGCGGAAAAAATATCGGGCTTGTCCTGGATCAGCGCGACGATATCACCGCTGCGCAGCGCAGATTTGTGCGCCTCCAGCTTGTCCAGTGGTATGTAAGCAAGAGTCACCGTGCGGTCGGGCAACACCGCCGGCAAATCTTCGATGCCTTTGCCCTTAAAAAAGGCGCCATGGCGGATGGTTCTGGTGGATGTGGCACAGTCGCCGCCGCCAACGACGGCCGTCACATCATCCAGACACCAGCGGTTGGCCGGCAGCCAATCCACCATCGTATAATGATTGCGCGTGGCCATGCTGATAAAGCCATCGCGGTAACGAATGTGCTGCAAGACATTGAACATCTCTTCATAGTCACGGGAGAGCGTCATGGCGAGGACGATCTCGCAGTAGGTCATACAGTTGATCTTTTTGAGATTGAGCAGCGGCTCAGTCTCGTAGAGACCATTCTCGCCTTCGCCCTCACAAACCAGCAGATAGGGCGCGCCGGCAAAGCGCTCGGAAAAATACGTCATCTTTTCAGCCGCGCCCATGGGCAGCCCGGCCACGCGCCGCAAATCCTGGTCGATTTCCACGGCGGGCATGAGATAATACAGCTTTTCCCCGGCCTGCGGAGATTGACCATTACAGTGCAAAAACAATAAAAACATGAATATACTTATGCTGCGCATCATAGGTTTATCCTCTTTTAACGCCATTTTCCCGGCTCATATTATTAAAATCTGCCCACTTTTGCAAGGAGTTTATCTCCAGCAAAGGGCTCCCCCGTCAGAAAATCCGATAGTTCCATCAGATTTCTGATGAAAAACAATATTTGCTGAATTCATGGAACCGGCTTGCTTGTAACCGCTATTTTTATTAATTGATTTTATTATATTTAAAACAATACCTTTTATACAAAAACGCCATAAATGGCACGAGGATTGCTTTAAGCCTTCCGAGTCAACGTTGGTTGTCTTAACTTATTTTGTGAGCGTATCATGACACAGACGAAAAAATCAGCTGCTATATTAATTGCATGCCTGGGATTGGCAATATTAACTTCATGCCAGTCTGTGGATATCCTGTCCAATGTGAATGAAAAAAAGGATACCCATCTGTTTTCAGCCGCGGCTGATTCGTTATGGCTCGTCACCTATATCAAACAACCCGGCAGCGACAGCCTGGAAAAGCTCATGGCCTACAACGCCGGATTTGTCAAGGTCGTCAACCACCCGGCCTATTTGGAAAAATGGCGGACTTTATCTCCCGCGCGCATGCAGCAACTCCGGGACAACGTGATTCAGATGGCGAACAGCATACCTCCATCCTCAAAAGGCGTTGAGATCAGCCCGAACGGCTGTTATGAAATCTATTACCAGGATGTTGTCCGGGAGGAAATCAATGCCGGCACGGACGCGAAACATGTTCTGTTGCAACTTGTTGATGATGCCATCAAAGAGATTGTCCATGACGAACTCTCCATAACGCTCACCGTGACGCCCGCAATCCAGAACGGGATAAAAGGTTATCTGCTGAACCTGGAAATGATAACGTCAGCCTCAACGCGTCTGTTCCTGGCATTTCCGCCCAACCAGGGCGTGGAATTTCTCGTCTACCCTGAGAATCGTGACGCCTTCACCCAACCGGTGCGGCATTTTTCTCTGCTGCCGCCCATCGCCGAGGCGCAAAACAACGGTCTGCTGCGCCCCCACCAACCCATCACATTCAGCGCCTTTTGGGACGGCACGGATGAACAGGGGCGCGCTGTACGAGGTTCTGTGGCGATCCTGGGAAAATTATTCTCAGTCCCCGGCGGCACGCCTCTGGCGCGGACCATACAACTGGATTAGCACTGTAAACCATCAATAACGGAGACCAAAAGATGAAAACCTTGATGTGCGCCCTTTGCCTCGCTCTTCTCCTGCTGGTGGCCGGATGCTCCAGGGATATGGCGCCTGTATCCCCTCCGGATGACATCCAGCGGGGCCCCGCCCGTGAATTAACATCCCTGGAAAAATCGCTGGTGCACAGCAGCAACGAGTTCGGCATGCGGCTGTTTCAGGAGACCTCCCTGGCGGCACCGGATGTAAATATTTTTATCTCCCCCTTGAGTGTGACTCTTGCCCTGGCCATGGCCTATAATGGCGCCGCCCAGGCGACCGAAACCGAGATGCGCAACGTCCTCGGGTTCCCGGATATGACCCGCCAGGAACTCAATGCTTCGCTGGCCGGTTTGAGCCGCTTGTTGACCGGACTCGACAACAAGGTCAATCTCCAGATTGCCAACTCCATCTGGTATCGCATGGGACTGCCCGTTGAGAATGATTTTGTGCAACGGAATCAGGCCTTTTATGATGCTGAAGTCCGTGCGCTGGATTTCAACTCCGCGTTGGCGCCGAAAACCATCAACGACTGGATATCCGCCAAGGCCCACGGACGCATTCAGGATGTCGTGAAATCCATCGATGCAGAGCTGATGCTGTTTCTCATCAACGCCATCTATTTCAAAGGCACCTGGACGTTCGAATTTCTGCCCAAAGACACCCGCGACGATCTTTTCTACCGGACGCCGGACAATCCATCGCCCTGCAAAATGATGGCGCAGAGCACGGATCTGGCCTATTACGAGAACGACCTCGTGCAGATGGTGGATCTGCCCTACGGCGATGGACAATTTGCCATGACCATCATTCTGCCAAAAACAGCGGTCACAGAGGTGGCGAACGCCCTCACCGCAGCTAATTGGCAAACCTGGCATAACAGCATGTCCAAAGAGCCCATCACCCTGCATATGCCCAAATTGAAAATGAACTATGACGTCCTCCTGAATCCGATGCTGCAAACTATGGGCATGACCCGGGCCTTTGATCCCTATCAGGCCGATTTTAGCAATATATGCAAAACCCTTCCTCTTTACATCAGTTACGTGCAGCATGTCTCTTTCGTGCAGGTGGACGAAGAGGGCACGGAAGCAGCCGCGGTGACGATCGTCGGCGTTGGCGCCACCTCGGCGGGCGGATCCAATCATCGCATTGTGCGCGTCGACAAGCCGTTTATTTTCGTCATCCATGATCATCACAGCCACACCGCCCTGTTCATTGGAAAAATATTTGCACCGCAATGGCAATGAATTTGAATTGTTTGCAACGAATGATTATATTCAGATAACAACAGGAGCCATCTTATGCGCATCACTCACAAACTTTCATGGTCCACGCTTTTCACGGTTTTGGTTTTGATCGCTGCAACCATCGCCATCGCAGCCGGACAACCACAGCCGGACGACCTCTGGAATCAATCCATGCGGCTGTTTCAAAATCCGCAACAGCTCAAATTCGCTGCCGCTGCCTCGCAGCATCTCTCCATGTCCGAAAAAGGCAGCATCTCCGGCCACGTCCGGGGCCTGGATTCCAGCGCCATCAGCATGGCTTACGTCCGTGCGGTTCCGCTCGACCCTGATCAACCCAAGGGTGATTACACCGAGGGCTTTGCGGTTGTAGACAGCCAGTTCACCTATCGCATCGACAGTCTGGCCGTGGGCAAATACATCGTCATGGCCTTTGCCGACGGCTACGAGCTGCAATATTATCAGCTGACCAATAGCCAGGACGCCGCCACCACGGTCGGAGTTCTGGCAAATGCCGTCACACCGGACATTGATTTCGTTCTCACACCCGTCGTCGTCGGCACGGGCAAAATCAGCGGTTACGTGCGCGCCGACAAGGACAATGCACCCATCGCCGGCGCCGTCGTCTATGTCCGAACCCTCTCGGAACCTTTTCAGTACGGCAAAAACATGACCGATGAGAACGGTTATTATGAGATCGGCGAACTCAAAAGCGGCGACTATGTGGCGGAAGTTCTCGCGGATGGGTATGTGAGCGAAATCTATGACCATGTGTTCGATTACGCCCAGGCCACCCTCATTCCGGTGGTCGAACCCGATCATGTGACGGGCATCGATTTCTCCCTCAGCACCGGAAGCAAAATCAGCGGCCATGTGTACGATCAAAACGGCCACCCCATGGGCCGCGTCTATGTGCAGGCGGAACCCCTGGCGTTCGACGCCGGCCAATGGCAGGATCCCTATAATCCGGGCTATGGTACTGACCTGGATGGCTATTACGAGTTATCCGGCCTGAGGCCGGGCGCCTATCTGCTCAAAGCGGATTACTGGACCGAGTGGGGCGGCATCACTGTCTGGTTCCCGGGCGTCGAAGATCCTGCTGCTGCCGACACAGTCTATGTCACTGAGAATGAGGAAATCAGCGGCATGGATTTTCATATGTCGCTTCCCTCCTCCATCGGCGTCATTCACGGCAAAGTCACCGACGCTGCTGGCAATCCCATAGCCCATGCCTACTTCTATTTGCAGCCGGCGCCGCAGGCAAACGCGGATGGAAAATGGATGTGGTTTTCGACCGTGACAGGCCTTGATGGCGAATTCCGCATCGAAAAAATCCCGGAGGGCGATTATGTGGCTTATTGCTATGCCCAGAACGGCTGGCAATTCGTCCATCGCTATTGGCCCGATGCGCGGATACCGGAAGAGGCCAAGGTGATATCCATCCATGAGACGTCCCCGGACTGGCGGATCGATTTCAATCTGCCCATCAAGCAGGGTTCGGCTTCCGTAAGCGGATTTGTGCGCAATCAGGTTGGGGCGCCGCTCGCGAACGCCTATGTGCAAATCACCTCGTCCGCCCCGCCGGATGCGGCGGGCTATACGGAACGAATCTATGCCTACACATCCACGGACAGCTCAGGTTTCTACCTGGTAGAGGCACTCCCCGCGGGGGACTATCTCGCCTATGTTTCTTATTGGGAAAATCAGAGCTTTGGCCAGCAATGGCATGATCACGCCGACAATGAAACGTCCGCAGCCATCATCGCACTGCAGGACAATGAAAGCCGCCGGGAGATCAACTTTGATCTCAACGTTAAACCGATCTACGGCGCCATCACCGGCATGGTGACGGATGCAGCGACCGGAGCGCCGATCGAACGCGCTTATGTGGAAATTCGCTACCAGCACAACAACAGCGAAATCGCCTTCAGACCATACGCCTATTGGCCCTATCATGCCATAACAGATATGAACGGTCAATACGCGGTTGACTGGCTGCCGGAAGGTGAATACCAGGTCTCGGTCTATGCCAACGGTGGTTTTGCCATCTATCCGGATGCCGTCGTGCCTGAAATGGGCAAACTGGTGCAGGTGGTCGGCGGCGAAAAAAGCGAAACCAATTTCAGCCTGGCGCTGCGGCAGGAAGGCACCGCCGCCATCACCGGCCGCGTCAGCGGTGATTATGGCATACGTCAGCTGGAACCCGGTGATGACAGACCGGAAGCGGGACGTTTTATGCTGCAACAGGAATACATCCCGGAAATCGCGGTGGTCATGGCCAAACCCGCGGTCACCATCATGATGTATCCGCAATCGGAAATGTTCTACACCGCTGTCACCGATCCGGATGGTCATTACTCTTTGAAGGGTTTGCCCGCCGGAGAATATTATGTGATGAGCTTTGCGCCCGGACACATGCTGCAATACTACAAAGAGCAGTTCGATCCGGCTCAGGCCGAATTGGTGCATCTGGAACAGGACGAAGTCAAAGCGGACATCGACTTTATCCTCAACCAGATGTGGTACCGGCTCAAGGAGGGCGATAACCGCGGCGCGTCGACGCTCACCGCGAATGTTGCCGGCAGCGTTGTCGACGAAAACGGCAACGCCTTGTCCGGCGCGGGTATCTATCTGATCAACAGTGATGGTCAGGCTGTATCTTTTACCGTCAGCGATCAGAATGGCAATTATGAGATCATCGGCGTCCCGCCCGGACAGTATTATGTACAGGCCGGCAAGATCGGCTACGACACTAATTTCAACGGCATCGCGCCCAGTATGGAACAAACCACGCCATTTTCGCTGGGCAATGGCACCACGACCATTGAAATCATCCTCAATGTCTCCGGAAGCACAGGCGTCGATGACAAGCCGGCTGTGCCGGAAACGCTCGTTCTCTATGGCAATTATCCCAATCCGTTCAATCCGGAGACGCACATCCGCTTTGCGCTGCCGGGGACGATGGAGATCCGCCTGGTCATTTATGACCGCCTCGGCCGTGAAATCAAACGCGTCCATGAGGGCGTTCTCGGCGCCGGTGAGCACAGCCTGCTCTGGGATGGCCGCGATGCCTCCGGCAACACGATGAGCAGCGGCATCTATATCTATCGTCTGGCTGCACCGGGATGGACCAGGAGTGGCAAAATGGCCTTGCTGCGCTAAACATATCGTCAGGATGGTGGCCATCGCCTGACCACCATCCTGTTCGTTTCAAGGAGGTTTATTGTGCGATCATTAGTTCTGATTATCGCCTTGCTGTTTATGGTTCTCCTGGCCATCGCCTGTGAAGAGGTTTTGCCAATATTTGATCCTGGCAATCTGCTGCCACCGGCCATCGTGGTCACAACCGACAAACTCGTCTATCTGCCGCAGGACACCGTCCGCGTGACGGTTCACAACAACAGCGACTCGACGATTTTCCTCGAAGGCTGCAATCCGATTTACGTGAGCACCAGCACGGACACCGGCTGGGCCACAGCCGTGATGCGCGTCTGCGTCTGGGAAGGATTCGCCATCACCGTGTTGCCCCATGCTACCTATGAAGAACAGCATGAGGCATCCATCTTTAATGAACTCAATCGATTTATGGTGCCGGTTTACCACGGCTGCCTGCCCGATAAACCCGTCAGTCAGGCGCAATGCGCATCCATGGAAAAGATCGTTTCTCCCCCATTTGTCATTGCCGAAAAGCCATAATCGACGCGATCTGCCCGTCTGATCTTCTCCGGACACTGCTGCAGGTCGATGAGGCACGCCGACCTGCAGCACAGGTATTTCAGTCTTAATGGCTGTATGGCCATTCTCGACGCGCACCGGGCGTGGAGGTCATACGAAAAAAAAGGAAATTGCCCCGTGATTAAACAACTTGATTTTGAACTGGCCTGTCTGGCCCTGCTGACGCAGGAAGGCATAAAGCCCTTGAGCCGCTGGGAATCAGCTCTGCCCCTCCGGGCCACACAGACACTGGCAAAACTTGGTTTATCCGTGGCACGGGTGCCGCGGCTTCTGCGCAACGGCTCGTGGGTGGAGGAAGTCATATTCAGTGCCCGGTCTGAATGCATCACCGAGTACATCCAGCTTTTTTATGGTCAACCCTTGAGCAAATCGCCGCAGCACCAGCGTGACGAAGGCCGCCTGTTTGGATACCCCTCCTGCTGCGTGGAGCACTTTATTCGCAGACCTTATGATGTTAACGGATTATCGCCTGCGGATCAAAGGGTGCTGTTTCACTGGGCTTGTCCAAATTGTCGTGCAACAGGGAAACTCTTGCCCGCATATCATCGTATCCATCGTATACTCCGCGACCAGCATATACCTTCAGAAATGGTTCCCGCTGGCAACTCCTTGCGCCGTTCATTGGCAATTGCCGCATCCATTTCCATTTTAGCGCTCGGAACCGTGCACTGCGATCCCGACTGGATCACGATCCCGCCTCCCTTTGAAGTCAATCCTCATCTTTTTGCCCTGCCGGGTGATGTTGACGGGGATCAAGACTTTCTCGAAGACCGCTACGAGCCCATCCTTGGACTGGACAACCGGGACAAGGACTCTGATGGCGACGGCCTGATGGATGGCCCGGATTTGGCCCTTGCGCTGCTGCCTTCGTATCTTGCCTTGCCCAACACGCCGCGGACGGACGGGCCGTACGTGGAAGACCACATGCTGCGCGGACTGGAACAGTGCAATGTCTGTCAGCAAACGGTTAATATGGGCTATGCGCGGCTGGTCAATCCGCTGGAGAATCTGGAGATGGAACTGCCCTATCTGTTCCTGCACCACTTTCTCAAACACGGCAGTTTCAGCTATGACGGCAGCCTGCACGGCGAAGGCCGCGTCAATGCCGCACTGCTGCGCATCATCCTTCAGGGCGATGGCACCGCCCATCTTCTCGGTGCGGCAGCGGACCCGGCCCTTCAGGCGCAGGCGCATACATTGGGGATAGCACTGGATGGACTGCCACGAGAGGTGCAGGCAGATCGCGTTTATGTGATCGAACATCAGGCCAAAGGTCTGGAAATGTGCCACAGCTGCGGGCAATCGATCAACATGGGCTACCTGGAACTCGTGAATCCGGTGAAAAATGCGCGCATGGATATTCCCATCATCGCCGTACATTATCTGCACTGCGGCAGTTTTTCGTATCAAGGCGATCTACATAAAGGTGTAATCGATGCAGCGGCATTGACCGCCCTGCTGCAATAAGTTTCCTCACCAGGCAGGGAAGGTTTTTCCACCCTTCCTCGGCTCTTCCCTGCCTGTCCCCTTTTCTGTTGCAAATTTCTCCAAATTGTGCTAATATAACCAGCTAAAAAACACCTATCGCAGAATTTACAGTGGAGTATACCATGGGCAAGACCTTTGCGGAAAAAATTCTCGGCAAAAAAGCGGGCAAACCAGTGGTCCCGGGCGAGATCGTCGAAGTCAAACCCGACATTGCCATGAGCCATGACAACACGGCCGCCATATCCAAGACCTTCAAGGAAATCGGCGTGGCGCGGATCGATGATCCCGATCGCCATGTGATTGTTCTGGACCATTGTGTGCCGGCTGCCAACGATAAATTTGCCCAGAACCATAAGGATATCCGCGCCTTTGTTCAGGAACAGGGGATCAAACATTTTTACGATATCAACCGCGGCATCTGTCATCAGGTCCTGCCGGAAGAGGGATTTGCCCTGCCGGGCTATCTTATGGTGGGCAGCGATTCGCACACGACCACCTACGGCGCTTTCGGCGCCCTGGCGACCGGCATCGGCCGCAGCGAGATGGCGGTCATCTTTGCCACCGGCAAAATCTGGCTGCGCGTGCCGGAAACCATGAAAATCATCGTCAAGGGCGCGCTGCCGCAAGGCGTCAGTTCCAAGGATGTCATGCTGAAAATCATGGGCGACTTGAGCGCCGACGGCGGCTTGTACAAATCAGTGTGGTTCACCGGCCCGGCCATTGACGCCATGAGCGTGGCCAGCCGCATGGTGCTGACCAACATGGCGGTGGAGTTCGGCGCCAAAAATGGCTATATGGAACCCGATGCTAAAACCCTGGCTTTTCTCAAAGACCGCGCCCGCGCACCCTTTGAGGTGGTTAAATCCGATGCGGATGCAGAATTCGAGAGCGTGGTGGAATTTGACGTCAGCGATCTCGAGCCCATGATTGCCTGTCCCCACACCGTCGACAATGTCAAGCCCATCGGCGCGGTCAAGGGCACCAAAGTCGATCAGATTTTCTTCGGATCCTGCACCAACGCGCGCATCGAGGATTTCGAGATCGTCGCCGGCGTACTCAAAGGCAAAAAAGTGCATCCGTCGTGCCGCATGATCGTCATCCCCGCTTCGCAGCCGATTTTTCTCGAAGCCCTGGCCAAGGGATACATTCAGATTCTGGCCGAAGCCGGCGCCACCATCGTCAACAGCGGCTGCGGGCCGTGCATGGGCAACCACGAGGGCATTCTCGCGCCCGGCGAACGGGTCTTGAGCACCTCGAACAGAAATTTCAAGGGCCGTTTTGGCTGCAAAGACGCCGAAGTCTATCTCAGCAGTCCGCTCATCGCCGCGGTCAGCGCCTTGACCGGTGAAATCAGCGACTTTCGCGATTTACTGTAATTCAAAAGGAGTATCTCATGGCTATCATAAAAGGCCGGGTGTGGAAATACGGCGACGATGTCAATACAGATGTCATTTTTCCGGGAAAATATACCTATACGGTCACCGATCCGCAGGAGATGGCAAAAATCGCCATGGAAGATCTGGACAGCGATTTCGCCAAACAGGTGCAGCCGGGCGATGTGGTGGTGGGCGGCAAGAACTTTGGTTGCGGCAGCTCGCGCGAACAGGCGGCGTTTTGTCTCAAATATGCCGGCGTCGGCGCCGTGGTGGCGCGCTCCTTTTCGCGGCTCTATTTCCGCAACTGCATCAACGCCGGATTGCCGGCGCTCACCCTGCCGGAATCACCGGACGTCTTCAAGGCGGGGGAGACCATTGAAATCGATCTGTCCGCAGGCACCATACGCTGCGAGGCGGGCGTTTTCAAATTTCCGCCGCTGCCCGAAGCGGTCATCGGCATTTTCAACGACGGCGGCCTGATCCCGCACACGCGCAAAATTTTGGGAACCGATCGTTAACTTTCCGGGGAACTTTATGAAAAAGCAAGAGTCCTATCAATGGGCGGCTAAACGCATCCGCGCCCAGGTGCTGCGCCAGGTGGATGTCATCGCGACCCTGGCCAACACCAGCGCCATCCTCAAAGAGTATTTCCCCAACTTTTTCTGGGTGGGATTTTACTTCGTCAAGCCGGATTATTTACTGTTGGGACCGTTCCAGGGTCCGCCGGCATGCGTGAAACTGAAACCGGATCGCGGCGTCTGCGCCCGCGCGGTCACCACCCGCGAGACCGTTCTCGTCGCGGATGTGCACGCTTTCCCCGGACATGTGGCCTGCGATGAACGCTCGCAATCGGAGATCGTTGTGCCGGTTTATGATCGCCACGGCGTTATCCGCGCGGTTCTCGATGTCGACAGCGCCGCGCTGAACGACTTTGATGAGGAAGACGCCGCCGGCCTGGGTAAAGTGGCGCAGCTGTTGCAGGATATTTGGCCGGATCAATGAATTACTTGATTTTTAAGCGATCTTTTTCTATTATTAGGTATCAATTGCGCCATAATACGACTTTCCAGAGGAGGCATTCCATGATCAGCAAACACATCCGCTCGATGACAGCCGTCTTGACCTTTCTTTTAATCTCTTCGGCTGCTTTTGCTCAGCGGGGCATGCTCGGCATCCATGCCGGATTCATCAAGCCGAATGACATCAAAAGCGGCCTGTCCATAGGAGGCACCTGGGGCACTTCCGTGGACGAAGCCGTGGACATCGGCATCGGCTTTGATGTGTTCCACCGCTCCTACCAGGAAGAGACACAGGTTGCCAAATATACCAGCGATGATATCAAATCCGAAACCATTGTCACCGAACTGGAGTACTCGCGTACCGTGATCCCCATCATGGGTGAGATCAATGTCAAGGTGCCGATGGGCAGATACATGGGATACATGTTGCGCGGCAATCTCGGTTACGCGTTCCTGTGGTCCAAGGAAAAGAATTACGAGGAAGGGACCAACGAGACGCGCAATTTCAACGGCTGGTGCTGGCAGGCCGGCGCGGGCATCTATTATGAAATCGGCAGCCGCTCGACCCTGACCGGCGATGTATTTTACAACAACAGCAAGGTCAGCCGCAAAGTCGAGAATACCACCGCCGGTCTGCCCATGTCGGAACGGGTCGATTTGTCCGGATTTGGGGTACGGCTCGGCGTTCTTCTGGAAGTACGTTAATTCATTACCGCGGCAGGTGTCTCGTACCTCTGCCGCTCCCTTTTTCTCCCGGTTGCTATGATCGAAAGAAGAGTTTCTTTTGGGCTGGGCAGTGCGCTGACCCCGGTGGTTCGCAGCCTGCTCCTGGTCAATGCCGTCATTTATATCAGTCAGCTGCTCACCGCGCGCATGGGACCGGAAGCAGCCTTGCTGCGTTATCTGGCCTTACGGCCGGATCAGGTGCTGCACCAGTTCGCCCTCTGGCAACTGCTCACCTACCAGTTCCTGCACGGCAGCTTTTTCCATATTCTCTTCAATCTGTTCACCCTGTGGATGTTCGGCTGCGAAGTCGAGCGCGCGTTGGGATCGAAACGCTTTCTGCATCTCTATCTTCTCAGCGGCATCGGCGCGGGCCTTTTCCATCTGATTTTTAATCCTCATTCAGCGGCCCCGGTCATCGGCGCCTCCGGCGCCCTCTATGGCATTCTCGTCGCATTCGCCGTGCTGTTTCCGGAACGGGTCGTGACGTTGTTGCTGTTTTTTGTTCTTCCCGTGCAACTTAAAGCGAAATACCTGGTGGCCATATTCATCGCCATTTCAGTTTTCTCCGGAGTCGAGAGCCAGGTTTTCGGCGTCAGCGACGGCATCGCCCATCTGGCCCATCTCGGCGGCGCCTTGAGCGGATTTCTCCTGCTGCGGCTGGGACCGCTGTGGCAGGATTGGCGCTTCACCCTGCGTAAAAAGCGCGAATGGCGGCGCATGGCGGCGTTGAAGAGAAAAGAAGCCGTCAAAAAGCAGAAACAGGAAGAAATCGATCGCATCCTCGATCATATCAATGAAGTCGGTTACGACGCCTTGCCCGAAAGAGAAAAGGATTTGCTCAAAAAGGCCAGCAGAAAGGTTTCTGATGATTAAACGGGACGCCGGTGGGAAGCCCTGGTATGAAAAATAACCTCCTGGTTTTGCTTGCAGCCATTGTTCTATGTTCCATCAACCCTGCGCGCAGCGAAACCAAAGTGATCACCTTCATTGACGCATCCAGCAAAGCCATTTTGGCCACGATCCCAGTTCTTGAAGCGGGCCATTTTGAATTCATCCCCCTGAGCACTTTCGCCAAGATGCTCAAAATACCTTATCAAATCGATCCGCGAAAAAAGAA
>CAUJEL010000047.1 GCA_963169875.1 Candidatus Zhuqueibacterota bacterium | reverse complement strand
GACTGCGAACGTTTGCTATTCTAAACTAATCAGAGTTGCACATTATTTGCATTACCAACGCCGGCATAACCAGATCCGGCGTTGCGCAGAATAGTTCGTTTTTTGATGATTTTCTCCGGCCAGAGCCGGGACTGCGAACGTTTGCTATTCTAAACTAATCAAAGAATTGAGAGTTATTCCCATGGAAGTGCTTCAGCATAGTATGCAAAGGAACTGATGAATGCGCTACCTGTTGGGGATTACCCAAAGTTTATTGTTTTATATTGGGCATCTGCAGGCCGTAGCCTTTTTTCTTGTCCTCATGCTTGAGCAGCAGCGCGAACAGCAGGGAGGTCACACCAAAGCTCATGAAAAGGATCATGGGCAGCGTATAGTTATAGGTGGTCACCGCCTGGCCGTCCAGCATCATCGTACCCGTGACGCAGTACTTGTCGAGCACCCATCCGATCAGGGCGGGCACGAACATCAGCGCCCAGGCGTTCTGAACCCAGAAGATGAGGGCGTAGGCGGTGCCCAGTTGCCGCTCCGGGATGATCTTGGGCACTGAGGGCCACATGGCCGAAGGCACCAGCGAAAAACCAATGCCCAAAACGATCATCAGCAGAATCGCGATCAGCCAGTGGTTCAGCACGGGGATGGCGAAGAGCAGGTGTACACAGATGATCAGCAGCGAGCCGATGATCATGATGGTGGCGCCTTTGCCTTTGCGATCGTAGAGATTGCCGAAGAAGGGGGTGAGCAGGATGGTGCCAAAGGGCAGCAGTCCGGGAATGGCGCCCGCCCAGCTCTCGGCGACGCCGAATTTGTTGACCATGAAATAGGTGGCGTACTTGAGGAACGGAAAGACGGCGGAGTAGAACAGCGCGCAGAGAATGGTGACATACCACCAGCCGCGGTTGGTGATGATGCTGACGATGTCTTTGAGACGGAACTCTTCGTCGCTCGCACGGCCTTCAATTTTAGAGGTGACACGGGAGGCATCCAGTTTCTTGTCCCGGAATGTAAAGATGAAAAAGCTGAGGAGTCCGATGCACAGCATGATCAGGCAAAAGAGGATGGGTCTGGAAACCGTGCCTGCCCAACGGGCGACGGGCAGGGAGGTCGACAACGCCAACGCCGTGCCGAGGCGCGCGATGGCGAGCTGCAGTCCCATGGCAAGGGCGAGTTCGTGTCCCTTGAACCATTTGACGATGACTTTGGAAACCGTGATTCCCGCCACTTCGACACCGACGCCGAAAATGGCATAACCAAAGGCCGCCATCCAAACCTGCGCCGGAAAGGTCCAGAAAAGTATGGTCCAATTCTGGCCATCGAGGGCATGGGTGGAGATGGCCCAGTATTTGATGCTGGTGCCGGCCAGCATGACCACCGCGGCCATCAGACCGGAAAATCGGACGCCCATCTTGTCGAGAATGATGCCGCCAAAGATGAGGAAGAAGAAAAAGACATTGAACCATCCATAGGCGCCGGTGTACCAGCCGAAGGCGGTGCTGCTCCAGCCCAGTTGTTTTTCCAGCATGCCCTGCAGGGGCGCCATGACGTCGGCGAGGTAATAGCCGGCGAACATGGTGAACGAGACGAGCAGGAGGGAGGTCCAGCGCGCGGCTTTGGAGTCGCTGAGAAGTTGAGATGCTGCTGCTGTCATAAATGGGGTTCTCCTGGTAAGGTAAGAATTCTATTTGAAGTAACTGTCAATATTCAGTTTGCCAGCCGCGGCTGCGATTTGTTGCAGCCATTTTTCAATGCCCGCCTTGGTGTTGGGCACTTCTCCTATCTTTGCGGTCAGGAATCCACCGGGCACATCCAGGTAGAGGAATCCGACATAGGTTGTGCGCGCTGCGACATCGCCTTCACCGTCGCCATGTTTCTGGGCGTGAATTTTTTGCGTATAGAGGACGCCCTTGGGCAACTGGATTTTTTCGGGTTCAAAGTGCTGCAGCCACTCTTTTACGCCTGCGGGGTGCTCTTGCAGCCACTCCTGCGCCGCTTCCTGGCGCTGCATGGCGAGGGTCTGATCGGCCATGGTCTTGCCCAGGAAGGAATTTACATTATAGGCGTTCATGCTGATCTTGATGACCAGGTAATAATTTTCAGAATTTTCCAGTTTGGTATACGTGTTCGATTCGAGGCTCAAATTGAGGAGCATTTTGGAAGTGGGTTCCACCATCCAGTGTTTATTGGTGAGTTCCAGGCCGGCTGGCATCAGGGCCAGCAATTCGGCGGGTATGTTGGCGTTCTGCTTTTGAAATGATTCCATCAGTTTCAGAGCTTCGGGATCGATCTGGGGCATTTCCTGGGCAAAGCCTGTCAGTGATAAGGAAAGGATCAGCAGCATCCGCTGAACGGTCTTGCGATACATACTTGGCCTCGTTGGTATAGGTGGTTCCAAAATATCTGCATCGATTTTGATAATTGAAAAATATACAAATATGTTTTATTAATTCAAAATAGAATCCTTCTGTCTCTGCGCCCCTCCGCGGCCCCTGCGCCTCTGCGTTAAAAGCTAATCTAACGCAGAGAGCGCAGAGGTTTTAGAGAATCACTTCAACCCTCTTTTCCGCAGCAGCGGCTCGATGTCCGGTTCCACCCCGCGAAACTTGATATACATCTTCATGGCATCATCCGCCGAACTCCTGGCCAGCACATACTCGCGAAATGCCCGGGCTGTTTTCTGGTCGTACAGGCCGTTCTCCTTGAAGGCCTGGAACGCATCCGAGTCCAGCACCTCGGCCCAGATATAATAATAATAGCCGGCCGAGTAACCACCGCTGAAGGTGTGAAGAAAATAGGTGGAGCGGTAGCGCGGCACGATCTCCGGGATGAGTCCGATTTTGGCCATGGATTTGTTCTCAAAATCGTTGGTCTCGCGCAGGGCGGTGTCGGTCAGAATGTGCCAGTCCATGTCCAGATAACAGGCGGCCAGATACTCCACGGTGATGAATCCCTGATTGAACTTGCTGCTGGCGATGATCTTGTCCACCAGCGGTTGCGGGATTACCTCGCCGGTTTTGTAATGGCGCGCGAAGGTCTTGAGCACTTCCGGCTCATAAATAAAGTTTTCCATGATCTGCGAGGGCAGCTCGACGAAATCGCCCGGCAGCGACAGGCCACGATAGGTGGTGTTGGAGAAGAGGCCGTGCAGGGCGTGGCCGAATTCATGAAACAGCGTCTCCACTTCATCCGGACTCAGGAGGGAGGGCAGGTCGCCTGCCGGCCGGGAGAAATTGCCGACATTGGTAACCAGGGGGGTGATCATGACGCCGTCGCGGCGTTCCTGGCCGCGGAAGCCGCCGCACCAGGCGCCCGCCTGCTTGCCCGGCCGCGGAAAGTAATCGGTGTAAAGCAGACCGATATGGGTGCCATCCGCCTCTTTCACTTCAAAGACTTTGACTTCGTCGCAATAGACCGGTACGTCCTTGCGTTCGACGAACTGGATGCCGTATAATTTGCCGGCCAGGTCAAAAGCGCCCTGGCGGACATTGTCCAGGAGAAAATAGGGACGCAGTTCATTCTCGTCGAGATCGTATTTTTCCTTGCGCACCTTTTCGGCATAATACCACCAGTCCCAGGGCTGCAGTTTGAAAGCACCGCCTTCGCGGTCGATGATTTTCTGCATTTCGTCCCGTTCCTTTTTGGCGTTGGCCAGAGCGGGCTCCCAGAGCTTGTTGAGGAAATCATAGACGTTCTGCGGAGTTTTCGCCATGTTGCGCTGCAGGGAGAAATCAGCATACGTCCTGGATCCCTGGAGATTGGCGCGTTCGACGCGCAGGGCTGCGATCTCCGCGGCGATCTTTTTATTGTCGAATTCGTTGTTGTTGTCGCCGCGCATGACGTAAGCTGTGAAGAGCTTTTGCCTTAAGTCGCGGTTCTTCGCGTATTGCAAAAACGGGATCATGCTGGGTTTCTTGACCGTGAACACCCATTTGCCTTTTTCGCCGGCCGCTTCCGCGGCTTCAGCGGCCGCGGCGACGACGGCGGGGGGGAGTCCGGCGAGATCGTCCTCTTTATCGATCACCAGCTTGAACGCGCTGGTCTCCTTGAGCACATTCTCGTCAAACGTCAGCGTCAGCATGGAGAGCTTTTCGTTGATCTCGCGGAACCGCGCCTTCTTTTCAGCGGTCAGATCCGCGCCGCCGCGGACAAAGTAGGTGTAGGTATCCTGCAACAGTTTCGCCTGTTCGGTATCCAGACCAAGCTCGTTGCGGCGTTCGTGAACCGATTTGATGCGCTGAAAGAGCTTTTCATTCAAACGAATGTCATCCTGGTGTGTGGTCAGCAGCGGCGTCACATCCCGGGCGATGGTCTGGATTTCATCATCGGTGTTGGCGCTTTGCAGACTCCAGAATACAGCACTGGTATTGGCTAAAAGATCCCCGCTGCGATCCAGGGCGGCAATGGTATTCTCGAAATCCGGTTTTTGCGGGTTGTCGATGATGGCCGCGATCTCTTTTTTCTGTTCCTCCATCCCTTTCACAAAAGCAGGCATGAAATGTTCATTTTTGATTTTGTCCAGGGGCGGTGCAGCGAACGGCGCGGTGTAGGGCTGGAAAAAGGGATTGTCCGGCGTCGGGATTACTTCGGGCTGGTCCGCAATAGAGAGGGATGCAAAAAGCAACAACATGCAAAAAAGGCACACGGGTTTCATGGATAAATCCTCATTTGGTTTTATGGTATCCTGGTGGATTACTGTTTTTTTGTTTTGCTGAGGAGCATGGCTCCGATCAGGATGAAGACGCAGGCGAGAACGAAAAAGGTCGTCTTGATGCCCGAAGTGGCGACGAACATGAAAACGAGGCCGGCAACGATGAACAGGATGCCGCTGAGTTGTTTTTTCGACTCGGTCATTTTTTGCCTCCTGGTGTTGGGTTATATTTCCAATACGTTAGAATAGTTCCTGAGCAGATAAGTAACCTGAATTATTCATAACGCAGCCTTATGGCTGCACACAAAAAATATTCTGTAATGATGAAAATCTTTACGTGCAATTTAATCAAAAATAAAGATTACTTGGTAATCGACTAGTCCGCCGGGCGCGCAGAGCCCGCCGAGATGTTTTTGCTGAGATTCGAGAAAAAGTTTTGATCTAGATTTCTTTTCTTTGCGGCTCTCTGCGTTCTTGGCGGTGAATTCAGCTGTTCAATCCCGCATTATCCAGATACCCAGGCACGTACTCGCCACGCTTGATCTTGTTGGTCGGCGTCTTGATGAACGGTGTGGACTGTTCAATGATGCGGCTGATGCGCGCCGATGCCGGCACACGGGTATTGACCTCCTTGCGCACATCCTCCATAATTTGCTGGACGTCCCGCGCTACAGCGCCTTCGGTATCATCTTTTCCCATACTTTCTATATAGGCATAATTGGGATAAATACGCGCCACCAGCTGACCTTCCAGCTGATAGACCAGCGTCTCTTCCACGAAAATGGATTCGAGGAGTTTCGCCTCGATGGCTTCGGGATAAATGTTCTCGCCGGAGGGGCCTATGATGACGTTTTTGGAACGTCCGGTGATGAACAGGAAACCATCCTGGTCGAGATAACCGCGATCGCCGCTGATGAACCAGCCGTCGGCGGTAAACGCTTTGCGTGTCGCTTCCTCGTTTTTGTAATACCCTTTCATGATGTTGGGTCCCTTGATGACGATTTCGCCGATGCCGGTTTCCGCATCCGGCTCCAGGATGCGGATGGAGACGTCGGTGATGGCATGTCCGGGCGAGCCCATTTTTTGTCGCTGCATGGATGAAAAAGTCACCAGGGGGGAGCACTCGCTCAAGCCATAGCCGCAGCAATAAGGTATACCACCCTGCTGCATAAAAGTTTCAACTTCGCGGGAAAAACTGGCACCGCCGATGATGACGCACTTTAAGCGGCCGCCGAGGAGCTTGCGCACTTTTTTACCGATCAGTTTGTAGAGTAATCTGCGCGTGGCCGCTGTTTTGGACATGAGCCGCAAAAACCGGCTCTGGGCGATGATCGGCAGCACCTGTTTGTGATAGATTTTTTCGAAAACCAGCGGCACTGCGCCCATTATGGTGGGGCGTACTTCCTGCATGGCGGCGAGCAGAACTTTGGGAGAGGGGGGCTTGTTGAGATAATAGATGCTCGCCCCGCAGTAGATGATCGAGAGAAAAGCGGACGTGGATCCAAAGGCATGCGCCATCGGCAGGATGGAGAGGACGACGCTGTTGTCGTCAATCACTTTGATCAGATCGGGACCTTCAAAGAGGTTGCTCACCAGATTCTTATGCGTGAGCATGACACCCTTGGAGTGACCGGTCGTGCCGGAGGTGTAAAGAATCTCGGCGATATCCTCTTCCATGATCTGTTCCCGGATGGATTCTTCTGCACGTTCGCGGCCCTTGAGCACTCGGCCGGGAAGCTGGCGCAGCGTGGTCCAGAAATTGGGTTTGCTGCTGGAAGGCGCGGTGAGGAGTTCATAATCATCGAGTCGCATGACCCATTTCATCTCCTTGATCGATTTAAGATTCAAGGAGCTATTTAGCGATTTGGAAATAAATAGACCAATAGCCTCAGAATGATGGATGATATGGTCGATATCTGTCTCGGGAAATTCTTCCAGAATCGGCACGGCCACCGCTCCCATGGAGGTGATGGCCATAAAAGCCACACTCCAGTTGGGAGAGGACTGGCCGAGGAGGATGATTTTATCCTGCTTCCTGATTCCCATTTTCCGCAGCGTCATTTTGAGCGCCTCGACCCGTGCTCCAAATTCGGCATAGGTGAAGGGCTGCTCACCAACCAACGCCAACGCCGGCCGCTTGGCATAACGCTGAGTCACTTTCGCGAAAAACCGGTCCAGGGTATATTGATCCAGACCAAATTTTAATAAAGTATGCATTTGTTCCTTTCCTCCAGTGGTGCTGATTTTTCGGTACTGATAATCATTCACAGCAGCAGCAAGTTTGCCTTCTCGTAAATGACGAATTGCACGCCGGTTTCTGCCGCAGCCACGGCCAACGGCTCTGCTGCGCGACCAGCTCCGGGTCTGTGACAATGACCACGGTCTCATTCGTTTTTACCTGCGCGCAGGTCGAGATTGCCTTGCGCGCCCCCGCTAACTGCTTTTGCATGTTCAAGGCCTCTCATCACATGTTGTGCCAGCCAGGTGTCCAGGATTAAGTATTATCCGTGTACTGTAAAAATTCCACAGGCGCGCCATCCACCAGGACGAAAGCCACCACGACACCCGGGGAGGGACTGTTGGGTTGAATGATGATCTCCTGGCCTTTGAGTGCAGCCTCGAGATCGTCGACCTCAAACGCAACATGCGGCAGGGTTTTGACAACCTCCGGCAAGCGGCAGCCGGCGCCATATCGCATCCACTGGATGCCGAAGGGATTGCTTTCATGATCGGTGCAAAAGGTGTCGAATATTTCCAGATACACTTCGCCCGGCTTTGGTTCGGTTGTTGGAATACCAATATGATTATATTTTTTCATTGAATAGCTTCATTTCTTTTTAATTTTCGGAATCGGATGGTGGCAGTGCCGCAGCCTTCAGTCTGATCACGCTTATGTTATTTAAGTTAGTGAAATCTATATCGAGCTGCAAGGAAATATCTTTTACGGTGGGGAGCTTTTTGTTTTCGCAGGAAAGAATACCGGAGCGAAAAAAAAGATGTCTGGGCACCATTAAATCCCATAAAAAACTTGATTTTTATCATATTTTTGCGGTTCTTAATAGTGTGAGGAGTCCGCTTTTTTCATGGGTGACTCAATTTCTCCTCCCCAAATTAGCAAAGCCACGATCAAAATGCAGGGGCGCCCCGGGATCATTTTCATCCGGGTTGTATAGGGCAGGTTGACTGGTAAGCAAATGATATTTTCTCTCCACCAGGATGATGTTATTTCAATTTAATTGCCGTGTTGCATCTTTTTCCAGAATGTGGCGCGAGGATTTGCCGGCCGGATTTGAGCAGACGTGCGAGATCGCTGCGCCGGCTCACCCGGTCCCTTCGCACAGGATAGGATGGACATAAGAAAAAGGTCTTTTGCATCATCTCTTTCGCTGAGTATCCCGGTGCGTGATCCCCGTCATCATGTTATGTGGACAGTTCCCCCTTCGGCCGGTCTCTTGACAGATGCAATGTGAGGAGAACGCGTGGGAGCAGGGCTGGAGAAATCCAGCCCTGTTTTTTTGTGTGTGCTCGGCATGTACCATACACTTGGGAGTGGAAGTCTCCCATGAGCCCGGTAAGGGGAATCATTAGCTGGACGGCAAGGGTGACCGGGGCGACCCGGCGCTTGAAGGAAGCTGCAGGCAAAGCACTGACCCGACGAACAGGAATCACATAGGAGGCATGCAAGCCGGATGAGAAGGCATATATCTTTGAAATCCGAAACTTACCCGGAGGGTTTGCATGTATATGTGGCGGGTATAAGTGTGAAGGTGTACGGAACTTACCCGAGGAGACCTGGTGATCTGCCGTGAGGCTATATCGATCAAGAGGTCGATAAAGGGATCATCAGGAGTCAGCAGAGGCCATAGTAGGCGCGCGACCAGCGCTGAAGGGCCGAACCGGAAGTGAAAGGAGTTAGACTGTTACTGTGAAACGGGAAGGAGCAGCAGAAAAGAGGTCTGAGAAGACCGAAGCCCTATACGGAGGTACCGGACGGAATCCGGGAGAGGCCGTATATAGCGCAGCAAGCCCGGCATTGGTAACGGAACCGGACTCGCCGGGAGAAGATGAGATGATGGAGCAAGTGGTCGAACGTGAGAACATGAGACGTGCCTACGAACGAGTGAAGAGGAACAAGGGAGCAGCGGGGATAGACGGGATGACGGTGGAGGAACTGCTGCCGTATCTTCAACGCAACTGGGCGCGAATCAAGGAAGAGCTGGTCAGCGGGCGCTA
>CAUJEL010000046.1 GCA_963169875.1 Candidatus Zhuqueibacterota bacterium | reverse complement strand
GTTTCCGCGCCAGTGAGGGCGATGGTCCGCTGCCGGTCATCTATCTGTGGCCGACTGGTTCGGGATCCAATCCCCAGAGACCGCCGGGCTGGAGCATCACCCTGAATGGCGGTCATGCGGAAGTTAAGGATATCTGCATGGTGGGCATCTATGAATACGAGCCCACTGCCGCGGACAATATGCAGGGCGGTCTGATTCAGACGGCCAGCTCCGCCGGCGGCAGCATCAACCTCGATGGCGTCATCATGTCCAATACCAATGGCAATCATGTCCGCACCAATACCAGCACCCTGGAAGTCGTCGCCACCAACTGCCAGTTCGTCAACATGGGCAATCTGGTGACCTCCAACTTTGGCGCCGGAAAAGCATTTGATTTGCGCGACGTGACCTGCGGTAATCTCGTGCTCGTCAACAATACCTTTGTCAATTACCAGGATCGCCCCATCCGCCACTGGAATGCCACTTCGACGCAGCCCATCATCCAGGGTCTGATCGATCACAATACCTTTGTCAACGGCATGGGCTTTCACGGACTGCTGTCTCTCGGTGGTGTCGGCCGCGAGATGACGATCACCAACAATCTCTTCATCGATGCGTTTGGACTGGGTGAAGATTCCACCGATGTCACCCGCATTGCCGAATGGGCCAACACTGGTGAATTCTACGCCAACGGCAACAACAAGATCCAGTGGATCTTTACTTCGCCCAACGATACCACACAATGGAAGATCAGCAATAACTTTTTTGCCATCAGTGATTCCGGCTGGGCGTTCCTGAATGATTTCGGATTCGGGCCAGCCGCTCCCCTCTCAGATCACATCATGAGCCGGCCAGGTGTTGGCGCGGATGCGTTCACGTATCTGGAAGAACTCACCCCGGTCAACATTCCGCGTATGATGACCACCCTGATGCGCTGGTATGAGAGTCCCTCCGGCGGCAACAAGACCAAAGACAAGGCCAATTTCGTCCGCGCGCGCGACGATTTTGACCGCCGTTTTGTCGAATACTTCCGCGATACGCTGGATGTCTCCTATCCTGCTACTTCTCTGGCCTATATGGGCGCTGAAGGTGGTTTCCCGGCCGGCGATCTCAACTGGTTCCCGGATAAAAAATCAGCCTGGGAAAATCAGCTCAGCTGCACGCCCATCGCCGATGTCAAGGTGGATGCCAATGGCGATTTCGTCCCTGATCTGCTCAACCAGACTGTGACCATCTGCGGCATCATCACCACGCCCAATTATTCGAACCGGACTCAGTACTATATGCAGGATGAGACCGCGGGCATCAACCTCTACAGCGGCGCCCTGACCACCAACCTGAACATGGGCGATTATGTCACGGTCACCGGCGTCATCAAACACTTTAACGGATTGACCGAGATCGAGCCCACCGTGGCGGAGGACATTGTGGTTGGCGGTTCGCGCCGAGTTCCCGATCCCACGCCCATTCTGGCCAGTGATATGGGCGAGGCCACCGAAGCCTCTCTGGTCAAACTGTTCCGCTATAAAATCATGGATCCGTCCAAATGGCCCGCGGCCACCAAAAACTCGCTCGGGCTCTATTTCACCAACGGCACCGATATCGTCGAAGTCTTCATCGACAAAGAGACCGACATCGATGGCACGCCGGCACCCACCGGCTGGGTTGATATCATCGGAGTCGTTGATCAATACGACCGCAGTACGCCGGCGGACAGCGTTTACGAAATCCGGCCGCGCAGCGCCACTGACTTTGTGATCATAACCAATGTCGATGGCAAGGATAATAACCTGCCCACGGATTATGCGCTGCTGCAGAATCATCCCAATCCGTTCAATCCGGTGACCACCATCGAATTTGCAGCGCCGGAGGCGGGCGAGGTCAAAATCAAGGTGTTTGATATACTTGGCAAAGAGATGGCCACCCTGTATGAGGGCAAACTGACGGCCGGCTATCACAAATTCCAGTTCAACGGCCTCAATCTGCCGAGCGGCGTCTATTTTTATCGCGTCGAAAGCAAACATTTTGTCGACGTGAAAAAGATGACCCTGCTTAAGTAATTAGTCAGCATGGGGAAATAATTCTTTTCTCTATGGCAACGTAAACCTGTCGAGGGTGCCCGCGCGTCGAGTGGGCGCCCTCGACTTGTCTTCTCGAATCATAGCATAGTCCTGTTTCGCCACTTAAAGATTGACAGAGGTTGGACCAAAATCATGACGCGAACCAGCAAAAATACCCTGCATTTTTTTGTGATCCTTGGCGCGCTGCTCTCCGTGAATTTTCTCGGTTGTGAGCAAAGCATGGCGTGGGATCAAGTCCCGGCTATCCTGAAGCAGATTGTGCCGCCCACATTCCCGGACAGGGATTTTGAGATCACGCAATTTGGCGCCCGCGGAGACGGTCTTGACGATTGCACAGAGGCCATTCGCAAGGCGATTTCGGCGTGCGCCGATGGCGGCGGCGGCCGGGTGGTGGTGCCAAAAGGCATCTTTCTGACCGGCGCCATCCATCTCAAAAGCAACATCAATCTGCATCTGGCAGAAGGCGCCACCCTGTTATTCAGCACCAATCCGGAGCACTTTCTGCCGCTGGTCTTCACGCGCTATGAAGGCATGGAGCTGAAAAATTACTCTCCCTTCATTTATGCCTATGGTCAAAAGAATATTGCCATCACCGGCAGCGGCACGCTCGATGGCCGGGCGGACCGCGGTGACTGGTGGACGTGGAAAAAATTGGAAGTGCAACCGCGGCCGGAAGGGGACCAGACCAGACCACCGGATCGAGACAGGCTCCTGAACATGATGGCCGACGGCGTGCCCGCGGAGCAGCGAATTTTCGGCCCGGGGTACGTCATCCGCCCCAATTTCATCCAACCCTATAAATGCCAGAATGTCCTCATCGAAGGTGTCACGATTAAAAACTCGCCCATGTGGGAGATCCATCCTGTTCTGTGCACCAATGTGACGGTGCGCAATGTCCACATCGAGAGCCATGGGCCCAACAATGACGGTTGCAATCCGGAGAGCTGCAAAAACGTTCTCATCGAAAACTGCTATTTTGATACCGGCGATGATTGCATCGCCATCAAATCGGGTCGCAATGAAGACGGCCGCCGCATCAACGTGCCCAGTGAAAATATTGTCATCCGCGGCTGCACCATGAAAGACGGTCATGGTGGCGTGGTCATCGGCAGCGAGATAGCCGGAGGATGCCGCAACGTCTTCGCCGAAACCTGCGTCATGGACAGTCCCAATCTCGACCGCGCCTTGCGTATTAAAACCAATTCCCTGCGCGGCGGGGTGGTTGAAAATATCTTCATGCGCAATGTTCAGGTCGGTGAAGTCAAGGAAGCCGTGGTACTGGTCGATTTCAATTACATGGAGGGCGATGTCGGCCAGCACACGCCCGTGGTGCGAAATATTCACGTGGCTGATGTGAGCAGCAAAAAGAGTCAATATGCGCTGCATCTGATCGGATATGAACGTTCACCCATCGAGAATATCTCTCTCAGCGATTGTCAATTTGCCGGTGTTGCCGAGGGCAGCGTGATTCAGCACGTCGCGGGATTGCACCTGGCCGACGTGTCCATCAATGGCGTACTGGCCAGGGGGCTCGATACCTGGGCGGTGCGCATGGCCGAATCGATCATGAGACGCAATCCCAAGGCGTATGATGAATGGGATTACGTCACCGGCACCGTGTTGAGTGCGTTTGAAGAGTTGTGGCGCGAGACCAGCGATGCGCGCTATCTCGCTTACATTCAATCCACAGTCGATTCGGTGGTGAACGGCGAAGGTCAGATCGCCAACTACACGCCAGGTGAATTCAACATCGATGAGATACGCCAAGGTTGCAATGTGATCTTTCTCCACAAGCAGACCGGCGCGGCGCATTACAAAACAGCCGCCGATCAACTGCGTCAGCAGCTGCGCGACCACCCCCGCACCCAGTCAGGCGGATTCTGGCACAAGCAGCGCTATCCCTGGCAGATGTGGCTGGACGGCCTTTACATGGGCGCGCCGTTCTATGCCGAATACGCCGCCCAGTATGATGACCCGGCGGCCTTTGATGACATCGTGCACCAATTCACTTTGTGTGAGCGGCAAACCCGCGATGCGAAAACCGGACTTCTCTACCATGGCTGGGATGAAAGCCGGCAGCAGAGCTGGGCGGATCCGCAGACCGGCTGCAGCGCCAATTTCTGGGGCCGCGGCCTGGGCTGGTACGCCATGGCCCTGGTGGATGTGCTCGATTATCTGCCCCCGCATCATGCCGGCCGCGATTCTCTTGTTCAGATTCTGCAGCGGCTCGCCCCGGCCATCACCCGGGTGCAGGACGAAAAGAGCGGACTATGGTGGCAGGTGCTGGATCAAGGCGGCCGGGAAGGCAATTATCTCGAATCCTCGGCCTCTGCCATGTTTGTTTATGCATTGGCCAAGGGCGTGCGCCTGGGTTATCTGGATGGAAAATACCTGGCGGTGGCCGAGAAAGGTTTCGCCGGGATGACCAGAGAATTTATCAAGTATCATACTGATGGCACTATCTCGTTGACCAAAACCTGCACCACCGCCGGTCTCGGTTACGGCCGCGATGGCTCGTATGATTATTATGTGCATCAGACCGAAATTCGCGATGATGATGGCAAAGGCCTCGGCCCGTTCATCCTCGCCAGTGTGGAACTGGAATTACGCCGTTGAAAACAAGGAGATATCGTATGCGAATGAGCTTTTTATTGGCTGCCGCTGTGGCCGTCTTAAGCTGCACTTCAGCGTTTCAGCAGAAAATGGAAAAAGAGTACCCTGCTTTTCTGGCTCTGCAACTGCAGAATCCAACCGCTGCCGCGCGGCCTGATGCGATGGTGGCATTATCGTTGACGGAAGTGAAAGCCAAGGCCCCCGCTTTCAATCCCCTGGCGATGGTTCTACTGCAGGGCGACCAGGAAGTCCCGGTGCAGTTGCTGGACGAAGACGGGGATGGCCAGGCGGATGTTATCCTCGCCTGTTTGAATTTTAAACCACAGGAGACGGTCAGTCTGAAACTTCGCTACGCCCAAACGGGCTACAATGTGCGCGAATACAAACGCCGCACCCAGGCGGAACTTTCCATCCGCACGGGTGGAAAATGGCAGGGCCGGAAATATGAAGGCGGGACGTTCACCAATGTCACCTCCCTGCGCGTGCCTCCCGAACACACGGATCACTCATGGTATATTCGCTATGAAGGACCGGGCTGGGAATCGGATAAGGTGGGTTACCGCTTCTATCTCGACTGGCGCAACGCCACGGACATCTTTGGCAAATTGACGCCGGAGATGGTGCTGCAAAATGTCGGACAGGATGGCTTCGATTCCTACCACAATCCCGGCCCCTGGGGCATGGATATCCTCAAAGTGGGTGAGTCGCTGGGCATTGGCTCGATTGCGTTCTGGGACGGCCAGAAGGCGGAGCGGGTGGCGGTAACCGACAGTATTTTCAGCGCGGTCACCGTATCGGGACCGATCTACTCGGGCATCACGACCACCTATTATGGCTGGAATTTGGGCGCTATGTCGACACGGCTGACCAGTCAACTCTCCATCACAGCGGGAAGCCGCATGACCCGCCAGCGGCTGGCCATGGATGCGGACCTGCCGAATCTGTGCACCGGCCTGGTTAAAATGCCGGGCACGGAAATGATCCCGGGCCCCATGGAGGGTGAATGGACCTGGCTGGCCACCTGGGGATTGCAGAGCTTGAATAACGACAGCCTTGGCATCGCCATCTTGTACCGCCGCGCGGACGAGATGCAGTTGACGGAAGACGCCAATAGCCATGTGGTGGTGCTGCAGCCGGAAAATCGCGGCCTCGACTATTATTTTCTCGCGGCCTGGGAAAAGGAGCCCGGCGGCATCGCCAACAAGCAGGGTTTTGTGACCTATTTGCACGAGAGTGTGCAGCGGTTGAATGATCCGGTAAAAATCATCTTATAATTTAGCCTGAACTATTCACCGCCGAGAAAGCAGAGACGCGCAAGGAAAAGAAAAACATAAAAATAACATCGTTAGCAACTTTTATGACAAAGACGAAATTCAAAGCAAAATTTGTTCGATAATTCCAATAAAAATTGCTCGGCGGTTTATGAAAGAACTGGTTAATCGTTATGGCAAAAAAAGGAGAACGATCATGAAAAGAATGCTACTGTTTGTGATGGCTGCGCTCGGCCTGGCGGGTTATGCCGCGGCGCAAAATTATGTCGATGTCGCCCCGGGTGACGGCACCCTCTCCGCCGCCATTGCCGCGGCCAACGACGGCGACATCCTGCGCCTCCTGCCCGAGGCCGAATACACCGAATCGGTCAACAAGACCATCGGCACCATCGCCGAAAAGACCCTCGGCATTTATGTGGAGGGGGACGGTTCGGTGAAAGCCAGAGTCAAGATCCTGACCGATCCCGGAGAAGGTACCTGTCAATTCTTCAATGTCGGCAATAATGGCAAGCTGATCCTTTACGGCCTGGAGTTCGACGGCGCCGTGGAGGGTGTCACCAAAGTCTCTTATCTGGCGCGCTGCTATATGGGCGAAACCCCGGCGCCGACGTTTATTAAAAAGATCTTTGTACACAACTGTAATGTCATGAACCTCAAGGGCAATGTCCTTGACGGCGCAGGCACCAGCCTGGCCGGCAATGTGGTGGTGGACACAACGATCATAAACCAGTGCATCATTCATAATACCGGCACCGTCGTCCATTACAAATATGTCGGCTGCAACTATATCCTGGTGAACAATTCCACCCTGTACAACATCACCAGTTATGGTATTCGCATCAACGGCAACAGCGACACGCAGCGATTTGAATATCCAGAGGTCACGGTGGATCACACCACCTGGTACAACATGGGCTTGGGCGATCCGCGCGAGATCATTTTGACTGAAAAAGCCACGGCATTGTTTGATAAACCGATTTATATCACCAACTCTATCTTTTCCACGCAGACGAACTGGGAGACCAGCACCAAGACGGCTCTCAATATCAAAACAACCCTCAATGACAATATGGCTGTCATCACCAACATCTGCATGTGGCAGCTCAGCGCCAAGAAGAACTGGCTGAAGCATACGGTTCGGGACACGATCCGCATGGATCCCGGCTTTGCCGATCCCGCCAACGGCGATTTTACGCTGCCGGCTGGTTCGCCCCTGCTCACCTATGCCGACAATAAAGGTCCCATTGGCGACCGCCGTTGGGCTGCGAATGCTTCGGCGGTGGCACAAAACGGGGCTGCATTGCCCGAAGCTTTTGTGCTGGCACAGAATTATCCCAATCCCTTCAATCCGGCCACGACCATCGCCTTTTCACTTTCCAAAGCGCAAACCATTACGTTGACGGTTTATGATACGCGCGGCCGCCGGATGAAGGTTCTGGCGCAGGGACGGTATGGCGCCGGCGATCATCAGGTCGACTTTTCAGGCGCTGATTTACCATCCGGTGTCTATTTTTACGAATTGACCGGGGAAAATTTCAGCCGCACCAAAAAGATGCTGCTGGTCAAGTAAGGGCTGGTTTTGCAGGAGAGCTCTCCAGAGCGCGAAACAGCAGGATTTTTCTCCGTGCCTCTGTGTCCCCGTGGTTAATCTTTTTTACCACCGAGGCACAGAGACACAGGGGGGGGCGCATCCGCCCACGCTTCCGGGGATGGATTCGTAAGAGCCCTCTCCAGAGGGCAAACGTTGGGCTCTGTCTTCTGTAGACGGGGCCCAACTCGGACCATCATTAGAGGTGTGCCCAACCAACAACAGGTGGAGCCCACCGTCGGGCTCTGGAGAGCCCCAAAGGTAATTTTAAAAGGAGTTGCATGCAGTTCAACAAAATATTCATGTCGGGTATCGTCATCTGTTTTTTATTGGCGGCCGTTGCGTCAGCCCAGATTGTGGCGTTTCCGGGCGCAGAAGGCGCCGGGAAATACACCACAGGCGGCCGCGGCGGCGCGGTCTATGAAGTGACCAACCTCAACGACAGCGGCGCCGGCAGTCTGCGCGAAGCCGTGAACAAATCCGGCAAACGCACCATTGTATTCCGTGTTTCAGGAACTATCCAACTCAAAAGCGATCTTAAAATCAATTCGGGCGATATCACCATCGCCGGCCAGACCGCGCCCGGCGACGGCATCTGCCTGCGCGATCAGACCGTGGTGATCAACGCCAGCAATGTCATCCTGCGGCATCTGCGTTTTCGCCTTGGCGACGTCCTGGCCACCGAGGATGACGCCATCTGGGGCCGCTATCGCAAACACATCCTCATCGACCACTGCTCCGCCAGCTGGAGCGTGGATGAGTGTATGTCCTTTTATGGCAACGACAGCACCACCATTCAATGGTGCCTCATCTCCGAAAGTCTCTATCTCTCTACGCACTCAAAAGGCGCCCATGGTTACGGCGGCATCTGGGGCGGTGAAAATGTCAGTTTTCATCACAACCTCCTCGCCCATCATTCCAGCCGCAATCCCCGCTTCGATGGTTCCAACGCCCTCTGCATCAATATGGATTTCCGCAACAATGTGATCTACAACTGGGGCTTTAACAGCGGCTATGGCGGCGAAGGCGGCACCATCAACATCGTGGCCAACTATTACAAAGCCGGGCCCGCCACCAAGAGCGGTGTACGCTACCGCATCGTCGAGCCCTCCGACGGCAAGGGCAAGTGGTATGTCGAGGAAAATTATGTCGCCGGATCCCCGGCGATCACCGCCAACAACTGGGCCGGCGGCGTCCAGGGTACCTATCGCAGCGAGACGATCTCCCGGGCTTATACGCCGCATCCCTATATCCCGATCACCCAGCAAAGCGCCGAGGAGGCGTACACCCTGGTTCTGGCCGGAGCGGGCGCTACCCTGCCCAAACGCGACATCGTCGATGCCCGCATCGTTGCCGATGTGTTCAGCGGCACGGCCACCTTTGACGGCAAGGGGTATGAGAAAAACCAGGGCATGTCCGATACTGCAGTTGTCCGCGGCATCATCGATTCGCAGACGCAGGTAGGCGGCTGGCCCGAACTATTCAGTCTGCCGGCGCCCGAAGACAATGACCACGATGGCATGGCCGATGCCTGGGAGCGCGCCAACGGACTCGATCCGGCGGATGCATCGGATCGCAATCTGCTGAACGCGGAGGGCTATACCCAACTGGAACTCTATTTGAACAGTCTGACGGGAGCTGTTTCCAGTGTGACGAGTCCTGCGACTGCCCTTCCGGCCAATTTCACCCTGACGCAGAATTATCCGAATCCTTTCAACCACAGCACGGCGTGGCTCATATCACTTCCGTCTCCGGGTGAGGTGGAAGGTTGCATCTATGATATCTCGGGCCGCCGGGTGGTTCGCACGCTCAGCGGCGTCTTGCGCCCGGGAACCCATACCATCCGCTGGGATGGCTTGGATGCGCAGCGTAAACCGGTCGCTTCGGGTGTTTACTTTTTCGTGGTCCGCCATCGACAAGAGAGCAGAGTCATCAAGCTGCAGCTCATTCGCTAATACAAGGAGTGGTTATGCGATGTAAAAGAACGTGGGGCATTGGCTTTGTGGCCCTGTTTCTGTTGATCGGTTCTGTGGGAGTGCAGGCGCAGACCCGCAGTCGCATCAGCGGCGTGGTCAAGGATGCCGCCAGCAAAGCGCCCCTGCCCGGCGTCAATGTGATGATCGAGGGCACCAGCCTGGGGGCTGTCACCAATATCAAGGGCGAGTACGTCATCATCAATGTGCCGGTGGGAACCGTTGCTGTGCGCGCCTCTCTGGTGGGTTATACCGCGCAGAAAGTCACCAACGTGATGGTTTCGGCGGACCGCGTCGCCAAGGCAGATTTTGCGCTCAGGGAAACCGTGCTCCAGGGCAGTGAAGTGGTGGTCCAGGCGAAGCGCGACGAACTGCATCTCGAGGTCTCCAACACCCAGATGGTGGTCAACGATGTGCAGCTGCAGGACGCCACGGGCATCCGCGAGATCAACGCTTTTCTCGCCAAGCTGCCCGGTGTCTCCACCGACAACGGCTATCTGACCATTCGCGGCGGCTCCGCGGATCAGACCGGCATGATGGTCAACGGACTCTCTTATGTCAATGCCGCGGCGGGCAATGCCGAAACCTCCATCCCCCTCAGCGCCATCGAACAGGTATCGCTCATGTCCGGCGGCTACAATGCCGAATATGGCAATTTCCGCTCCGGCCTCATCAATGTCAGCACCAAGAGCGGTTCCAAAACCGCCTACCACGGTACCCTGAGTCTTTCCATGGATCAGTCGCACATGCGCCGTTTCGGCGATTCTTTTTATGACACCAGGGGGCCGATTCTGCGCTCATACCTCGATCCGGCGGTCTCTTTCGTTGGCACCGATGAAGCCTGGAAAGATGATGCGTATCTGCGGGAACAGTATCCCCGTTTCACCGGCTGGAATGCGGCGGCGGCCAATTTCAACCGGTCCAATCCCAAAATTCCGGCCACGCCGTTGGATTATTATCTCCTCGGATGCTGGATGTTCATGACCGTGCCCGATTACGACGGCCTTGCCAAACTGGGCTACACGGTCAGCGATGAACACAAAAAACTCTTTGCGGAACACCACATGGAGGAAGAGGGCTCGGACTGGAATATCGACGGCGGATTTGGCGGCCCGGTGCCTCTGATCGGCAAAAAACTGGGCAATGCCACTTTTTATCTGTCGCACAATGCCCGTGAACGGCATTACATCATGCCGGTGTCGCGTTCCAGCGAAGAGCTCTATACAACTTTTGCCACCATACGCAGCCAGCCGATGAATAACCTGACCATTACCTTCAACGGACTGCACAAGCGCCAGATGGGCGTCAGTCCGATCCGCCCGGCCTTTGGCGATTTTCCCGATGCCAGTCGTTCCGGCGGCTTCATGCCGGTGGATAACATCAAAAATGTCAAGAATTCCGGCGACAGTTACGCCTACTGGTTCGATCCGCCCTTTTTCCCCCTGCTCGACCAGACCACCCTCATGGGCGGTGTGACCATCAACCACGTCTTGAGCAAGACCGCCTATTGGGAACTCTCCCTCAGCGCCCTGGGCATCAAGGATCATGCGCCGGTGGGCGACAATCGCGACCAGACCATTCTCACCATGTTCGGTCCCTTTCCGGTCACCGAGATGCCCTATGGCAAATTCATGTATGGCACCAACAAGCTGGTCGTCGATACCAGCTACACCTATACCTACCCCAGTTACGACGGCATCCCCGGCGTGCCGTACCGCTTCCGCCGCAAGGAGGGCGACCTCTATACCAATGTGCGCGTCGGCCAGTACCGCGCCAAGTTCGATATGGCGGCGCAGTTGAATACCAGCCATTATCTCAAGGCCGGACTGGAGTATAATTATATCGATCTCAACCACAACCTGTGGCAAAAATGGAATGAGAATTATTATAATGCCTACGAATTCAACTATCACCGCAAACCGAGTCAGACCGGCGTTTATGTCCAGGATCAAATCAGCCTCGAATCCCTGATCGCCAACATCGGCCTGCGGCTTGACTATTATTACGGTGGCGGCGGCGAGTGGCCCACGGGCGACGCTTTTGCGGTGGATGCCTTCACGCCGCAGAGCGTGGCCGAAGATTCCATTCTCTTCGAGTATCTCAAGTCCGGCCGCTCCTACATCTGGGACACCTGGGTGGAATACGACAAGACCCATCCCGGTTTTCTCCAGCCCATCAAGAACCATTTCACCCTCAGTCCGCGCGTCGGGGTTTCATTCCCGGTGTCGGATCGCTCCAAGTTTTATTTCAACTATGGTCATTTCCGTTCCAATCCACCCTATTATACCATGTATTTGTACCGTTACCGCTACACCAAGAACGGCCTCTACGACATGTCCAATCCCAATCTCGAGCCGCCGCGCACGATCTCGTATGAACTGGGCGTGGCCTACAATTTCCGGGAAAGTTATGTGGCGAAAATATCGAGTTATTCAAAGGACGTCAGCGGCCAGCATGGGGAGTTGACCTACACCAACGCCGCCGGCAATGTCAATTATGATGCCTGGGCCAATAATGAATATGAAGACATCCAGGGATTTGAATTCAATCTGAGCAAGAACGATGGCGGCTGGATCAACGGCTGGGTCAACCTGAATTATATGCTGAAAAAATCCGGACTGACCGGTCGCGAGATCGTCACCGATGTCACCATCGGCGACGACAAAGAGGGATTATACGCCGGCCAGGAATCCAGTTCGCTGCCCATCCCCCGCGTCAATGCCAATCTCACCTTGCGCGCGCCGGAAAAATGGGGGCCGCGTGTTTTGGGAACCCATCCCCTCAGCGGCTGGAATATCACGTTCTTTGGCGAATGGGAGGCGGGCGACTATTTCACCTTCAATCCCCTCAGTCAGTTGCACGTCAACGACAATCTGCGCTGGCCCGATTACTACATGGTGGATCTGAAAGTCACCAAGACCGTGAAACTGGCGGGCATCGAGACCACGGCGTATGTGGACATCAGTAATCTATTCAATTTCGAAGTGAATCTCATGCACCGGGGCTATGCCTTTGATGGCGCCACCAATGATGAGTACAAATATCTCGCTTCCTTGCATCTGCCCATGTACGACGGGCCGGAATATGATGATCTCCGCGCCAAGAATCCCGGTTTTTTCATCCCGGGGGACGACAAGGTGGGCGATCTGCGCTCCAGTGATAAACCTTATGTCAACGATCCCAACTTTGCTTTCTGGCTCTATGGCCAGCCGCGGGATATCTGGTTTGGACTGCGCTTCGCTTTCTAGGGCGCTTGAACGAGTATATGCAGAACGGAGTCTTGAATGAAGAGCCTGAATCATACGTTATACGCCGCCGGGTTGCTGTTGCTGTTGATGCAGCCGTTGTGGGCGCAGAAGCAACCGGAACTGGAGACCGCGCTGATCAAAACAGGCCGCATCTGGGCGGGCGTGACCGCCAACGGCGACAAGGGCAATTTTGACTATCGCGCGGTATTTTTTCCCAATGATCATGATATCATCGGCATCAGAGGCCAGGAGCAGGATCTCTGGGTCGGCGCCGGATTTAAAATGGCGACCACCAATTGGCGCGATCCCATCGATACCCTGCACACCGTGGCCATCTATGGACCTGTCAATGAGTTCATGAAGTTCGGCAAGGTGGTCGAGCGCATGACCAATTACGTCCGCAATGAATATACCGAACCGACCATCGATTTCAGAAAGGACACCCTGGATGTTTTTGGCGTGGTCGATCCCTCGCAATTCGGCGATCTGACCTGCGACCAGATCGTGCGGGTGACAACGCAGAATGTCTACGGCGTCCAGGTGAAGCGGCAGATCATGGCCTGGGGCCAGACGCTCAATGACGATTATCTGATCCTCGATGTCGAATTGACCAATAGCAGCGACGACACGCTGAAAGAGTTCCACATCAATGTGGAATCCAATGGCTATAACAGTTATCGCTCCAATGCGCTCAATCCCCAGCCCGGCAGCAGCGAGCGTTACAATCCGGCCACCACGTGGCAGCACTATTACGGCGGCCGCGCCGGCGACAGCCTGCGCGTCTTTTACGAATACAGCGCCGACGATCCGGCCACGCCCGGGGACAACATGGGCGGCCCCGTGCCGTCGCAGGGCGGGCGCCTGACCAATCACAAATTTGTCTGGTATGCCATCCTGCACGCCTCGGAAAAACCCTATGTGGATGCGGCCGATGATCGCGATGATTTTCTCCAGCCCAAAGTCACCTACATGGGCACGGCAACCAAATTCCCCTACAACGTCGAGGGCGATGAGTACGGCGACAAGAATTTCTGGGCATTGCGCGGCGCTTACTCCGATTTCTTCCCCATGAGCGGCGCCACCTGGCCCGGCACCCACCACGCCGGCAACATCGATGAACAGGGCAAACCGGACTATTCCAACCATCCGGCGGGCACCACCCAGGCCAATAACTCCAAGATGTTTTCCACGTTCGGGCCCTATACCTTTGCGCCCGGACAAAAGCTGCACCTGGTGTTCGCCAGTGGGTATTCCGGGATCGATATTCAGACGGCACAACAAGTCGGCAAGAAATGGCTCAACGGTACCCTTGAAGATCCACCGGGACTGCCCAACAGCCGCACGGGATTTTTGCCGGATAATTTTGCCTTTCCGCTGGGGGCCTCTGAAGTGGATATGCGCAAGGACCGCTGGCTCAGCACCGGCATCGATTCCCTGATGAAGAGCGCCTGGCGCGCCCAATGGAATTTTGAACAGGGTTATCGTATTCCCCAGGCGCCGCCGCCACCATCTTCGGTCTCCATCACCGGACTGGGCACCGGCGTTGAAATCAGATGGAGCGACCCGGATGCGGAGGTCCGTCCCGATTTTGCCGGCTATCGCATCATGCGCCGCCTCTCGGCCCTGGATACTCTCTTTTATGAGGAAATATATTCGTCCGGGCCGGAAGATAAAGCCGGCGAGCATGTCTACAGCGACAAGAACGTCATGATCGGCGCGCAGTATTATTATTATGTGCAGGCCAAGGCGCAGATCGACGTCAATGATCCGTTGGCGGATCCCCTGAGTCGCGGCAAAATCATCTACAGCAACCGCGCCCTGCAATTGACGCGATTCGGCATCAAACCGCCCTATTTTTCCCAGAATGATTTGACCAAAATTCGCATGGTGCCCAATCCCTACAACATCAATGACCCGCTGCTGGCCAAAACCGGGTGGGCGGATCAGCGCGGCATCATGTTCTACAATCTGCCGGGGCAGGTGCAGATTAAAATATATACTGAAAACGGCGATCTGGTTCAAACCATCGATCATGATAGTCCGGTGGAAGCGGGCAATGATTTCTGGGACATGGTCACCCGCAATCAGCAGGTGATCAGCAGCGGCGTCTATATCGTGGTTTTCCAGAAACCCAATGGCGAAATGACTTATCAAAAATTAATGGTGGTCCGGTGATCCGGATAGAAGGAGAGAGAGTCCATGACTAATTTGAAATCAATACGGCTCATCCTGATCGCCCTGCTGTTAACTGTTTCCATGGTACAGGCTCAGGTGGGCTTGAACAAGATCGCCCAGAGCACGATGAATTTTCTCCAGGTGGGCGTGTCGGCCAAGGCGAGCGGCATGGGGGAGACCCTTTGCGGCATCGGCCGCGGCGCGGAGAGTATTTTCTACAATCCGGCCGGACTGGCTGAGGCGGGCACTAAATTTGACGTCCGGCTCTATGCGGTGCAATGGATTGCGGATATCAATTACATGGCCGGCGCTTTCTCGTATGACCTGGGACGCTACGGCACAATCGGTTTGAGTTTTCTCAGCGTCGATTATGGCGACATCTACACCACGTCGCTGCTGGATGACGCCGAGAAGGCACTCTATCCGGGCGGGTACAAGGATACCGGACTGGCCAGCAATGTGGGCGCTTATGCGTTCGGCATCAGCTACGGTCGCGCCATCAGCACGCAGTTTTTGATCGCCGGCAATGCGCGCATCGCGGGACAGAATCTCGGATCGACCGCCATGGCGGGCGGCAACGTCAAAGACAACAACGCCAGCAAACTGGTTTTTGATGCCGGCGTCAAATATTACACCGGATTGAAGAGCTTTCGCTTCGGCATGGCGATCCGTAATTTTTCGTCCAATATCAAACGCGAGGAGATCAACGAGCAGCTGCCGCTGACTTTTGTGATGGGCGCTGCAGTCGATCTCTACGACTTTATCTCCCCGACCGGTAACGATGATTATCAGATGACCCTCGCCGTCGATTTTCTCCATCCCAATAACTATTCGGAGCGGGTCAATGTGGGACTGGAATATCTCTTCCTGCAGAAATTCGCCCTGCGCGGGGGATATCAATCCAATCAGGACATCGCATCGTGGTCGGCCGGGGTTGGCCTGCATACCATGATGGGGGGCAGCGCCATCGCATTCGACTATTCTTATTCGAGTTTTGACGTGTTCGATGGCGTCAACCGGTTTTCATTGGGTATTGGATTTTAGCGTGTTGGGCTCCCCCTGCGCTTGGTGGGGCTCAACTGATTGCGGCGAAAAACGGCCGGCTAAAGCCGGTACTACGAACGTGTGCTGTTCAGGTTCCGTGGAGATGAGAAATACCAAATTACAAGAGTAGTTTGAACATGCGCAAAAGCTGGATTCCCATACTGCTGGCGCTGGTCTTTTTGCGATGCGCCCCGCGCCACATCACCTACACCAATCCCATTGTGCACGCGGATTATTCCGATCCCGATGTCATCCGGGTCGGCGAAGACTATTATTTGGTCTCCTCCAGTTTCGCCCATGCGCCCGGACTCCCGGTGCTGCACTCCCGCGACCTGGTGCACTGGAAAATCCTCTGCCACGCGGTGCCGCGAATCCCCGATTCGCTCTATGACCAGCCGCAGCATGGCAAAGGCATCTGGGCGCCCAGTATTCGCTATCATCAGGGGGAATACCGGATATATTATGGCGATCCGGATTTCGGCATCTATCTGGTGAAAGGCGCCGATCCGGCCGGACCCTGGGATGCGCCGCTGCTGGTCCACCGCGCCAAAGGCTGGATCGATCCCTGTCCCTTTTGGGATGAGGATGGCCGGGCCTATCTCGTCCACGCCTGGGCCAAGAGCCGCGTTGGATTCAATTCCATCCTCACCCTGCACCGCATGAGTGCGGATGGCACCCGCATCCTCGATGAAGGCGTTACGGTTTTCGATGGCCACGAACACCACCCAACCATCGAAGGCCCCAAAATGTACAAGCGCAATGGCTGGTACTATATATTCGCGCCGGCCGGCGGCGTAAAATCTGGATGGCAGACTGTGCTGCGCGCCCGCTCCATCTTTGGTCCCTATGAAGACAGGACCGTCCTGGAACAGGGCAAGACAGACATCAATGGTCCGCACCAGGGCGCCTGGATCGAACTGGCCAACGGCGACGACAAATTCATCCATTTCCAGGATCATGGCACCTGCGGCCGCATTCTTCACCTGCAGCCGATGGATTGGCGTGCGGATTGGCCGGTGATGGGGGCCGATCTGGATGGAGATGGCATCGGCGAGCCGGTTCCATCAGGAACCGTGCCTTCTGTCCAGGGCGCTGAAAAAGATACCATCGCCATGTGGGATGATTTCTCGGGGGATGAGCTGGGACTGCAATGGCAGTGGCAGGCGAACATCGATACCCATTGGTATGATTTAAAAAGTAAGGCCGGCTGGTTGCGTCTGCCGATGTGTCCAATGGCTGGTGATTATAAAAATTTGTGGAACCTGCCCAATATTGTCGCCCAGAAGTTCCCGGCAGATGCATTCGCAGTCGAAACGCGGCTCTTGTTTCAGCCGCAGTCGCAGCAGGAGCGCGCCGGATTGGTGGTGTTTGGCAACGCTTACGCGGCCATCACCATTCGCCGCGACGACCAGGGCTATGTGCTGGAACAAATCATTTGCCAGGATGCTGAAAAAGGGGCGGAAGAGGTGATCGCTGCGACTGCGCGTATTCCCGTCTCTGAGGTTTTCTTCAAGGTAGATATCGCGACAGGCGCGCAGGTTCAGTTCAGCTACAGCAGAGATGGCAGCAGCTATTGTCCATTGGGTCCCCTGTTCACCGCGCTGCCCGGCAAATGGGTGGGCGCCAAGACAGGACTTTACGCCATGAGCAGAGGCGAAAATACATCCGGTTACAGCGATTTTGATTTTTTTCACGTCAAAATAATCGAGTGATATGATGCGATTTGGTAAATGGCTGATCTTTTTATTTCTCCTGGCAGCCTGTTCCCCGCGGTTTTGTCCTGAAAAGGATAAACCTGCTCTGCGTTTGATCGGCGATTCCACCATGGCGAACAAACCGGCGGCGGATACGCCCGAGCGCGGCTGGGGTCAGCTCTTTGACCAGTTCTTCAAGCAGGAGATCCAGGTCGTGAATTATGCCAAAAACGGCCGCAGCAGCAAAAGCTTCATCAGGGAGGGCCGCTGGGACAGCGTTTTGACCGATCTCAAGCCAGGCGACTATCTCTTCATCCAATTCGGCCATAACGATGCCAAGATATCGGATTCCACCCGTTACGCCGGGGCGCACACCGCATACCGCGATAATCTGATCCGTTTCGTTGCGGAAACGCGGGCGAAAAATGCCTTTCCCATTCTCCTAACCCCCGTCGCCCGCCGTTCCTTTTCCGAGGACGGTGTGCTCAAAGACGGTCATGGCGACTATCCCGCTGTCGTACGGGAGGTGGCAAATCTTTATCAGGTGCCGCTCATCGACATGCACGCCAGCAGCATGCAGCTGCTTTCCGGGTTGGGAGCGGAAAAATCAGAACCGCTGTTTATGCGGGTGCCGCCGGGTTTTTTCAACGCGCTGCCCAATGGCAAATCTGACAATACCCACTTTATGGAAAAGGGCGCGGCGACGATGGCCGGCTTGGTCGCTGCTGGCCTGAAAGACCTGAAACATCCTTTGTGCAAGTATTTGCTGCCAGAGTCAAAGTGGCCCGATCCGCCGCTGCCGCCCTGGCCCATTCCATTACAGGACGCACCCAATCCTTAATATATAACGTATTGCAAGGGAGGTAGCATGAAACAAATCATTACCGTTTTTCTCGGCTTGATGCTGGTTGTGCTCATGGCCGGCGGTGTTTGGGCGCAGGCGCCGGCCTCCGCCACGTGGAGCTGTACCGACCCCAATGCGGGGGGCAGCGGCCAGACAGTGGTCACGTCCGGGCAGGTTGCAGCCCAGGATGAAGCACTGACCAACATGAACATCAATCAGTACACGGGTTTCAACGGCGCGCAGCGTTTGCGCATTATATCCGCGCCGGGCCAATATAACTGGCCGGCTGGTCAAATGGACCAGATCGACACGGTCTATGTCCAGTTTGCGGTCTCTCCCAAGACCGGTTATAATTTTAAAGTGACCGATTTCACCATGGATCTCGGCTGTCATTCCATCAACAATTTCAAGGCGAATGTGTGGTATTCCAAGGATCCGGATTTTCTCAATCCGGTGCAGGTTGTTTTTCAGACCGCGGATACGGCCAACAACTATTTGCCGCGCAATACCACCAATACCTGCCAGACGGTGACCGGCGAACCGGATTTGTGGGTGAACGATGGCGAAACTTTTTATCTTCGTGTTTATCCCTGGGTGCATAATAATACCAGCGCCACTTCGGGCAAGTATCTCACCATCCAAAATGTGAGCATCTCCGGCAAAGTAGAATCCGCACCCATGCCCGCTTCCGTCACCTGGGCCTGCACCGATCCCAATGCGGGTGGAACCGGTCAGACCGCCGCGGTGACCGGGAAATTGATCGCGCCCGATGAATACCTCAATAACATGAACATCAATCAGTACACGGGATTCAATGGCGCGCAGCGTCTGCGCATCGTCTCCAGTCCGGGCCAGTATGTCTGGCCGGCCGGACAGATGGATCAGATCGACACGGTCTATGTCCAGTTTGCCGTCTCGCCCAAACCCGGCGCCAAATTCACGGTGACAGCGATTTCCATGGATCTCGGCTGCCATTCACTCAACAATTTGAAAGCAAATATCTGGTATTCCAAGGATCCCGATTTCCTTAATCCGGTCCAGGTCGTCTATCAGACCGCCGATACCGTGAATAATTACCTGCCGCGCAACACCAGCAATACCTGTCAGACCGTGACCGCGCAGCCCGACCTGCTCATCGAGGCCGGCGAGACTTTTTATCTGCGCATCAATCCCTGGGTGCATAACAACGCCTCCACCGCAACCGGGAAGTATCTAACGGTGCAAAATGTGGTGATTGCGGGCATAACCGCAGACGCGCCGATGCCGACCTATGCCCTGTGGCCCTTTGAAGTCGATGACCAGCCGGAGACCTCCGGCGCCATCAACGCGCAGCAGCAGGCCTACAGTCCGGCGATGAAGTTTTACAACCAATTCGCCAATCTGCCCAACCCGGATGGCATCAACCAGACCTGCGGCGCCATCCAGACGGTTTCCAAAACCTGGGTCGCTGAGGAAGCCATCAGCGACAGCCTGTGGTTCCAGTATGCGGTGGCGCCCAAACACGGCGGCACCCTGTTCCTGGACGGCATGTCCATGTACATCGGCGGCTGGTTCACCGACAAATTCAAGGCGCAAATCTGTTATTCCAAAGATCCCACATTTGCGACCAAAACCATTATTGTGCCCGATACCTTTATCGTCGGCAACGCGGTGATGCCGCTCGCTGCGACCTTCAAGGATACGGTGTACACAGGCGAAACCTTCTACTTGCGCGTTTATCCCTATAACACCGCGACCCAGGGATGGGCCAAGCTGGTGGCAGTCGATAGCGTGCTCATCTGGGGTTCCACCATGGGCGTCTCCGCGGACCCGCCCGCTATCGTAACCAATGAGGTCACCCATATCTCCGACACCTTTGCCAGCAGCGGCGGCGTGATTGCGACCGATGGCGGTGCGCCGGTCACTGCCAGGGGCGTGTGCTGGAATACGGAACCGGCGCCGACCGTCGAGCAGCAAAAAACAAGCGATGGCGCGGGTGCGGGTTCCTTTGTGAGCCAGTTGACCGGTTTAACACCGGCCACCAGGTATTATCTACGCGCTTATGCCACCAATGATGCCGGGACCGCTTACGGCGAAGAAATGGAATTCACCACCCTGGATTCCGTGGGCGTGCCGACGGTCGTCACCGCCGGGACCAATACCATTCTGGTCAAATCGGCGAAATCCGGTGGCACGGTGACGTCCTGGGGCGGCGACACACTGACCGTCTATGGCGTGTGCTGGAATACCACGGGTGATCCCACCACTGCGGATGCCAAAACCGTACAAACCATCGACAAACTCACTTTCACCAGCCTGATGTTTCCGCTGCAGGCGAACACCACCTATTATGTGCGCGCCTATGCCAGCAACGGCAAAGGCACGGGCTATGGACAGGTGGATACGTTCACCACCCAGACTCCGGCGCCGGATGTGCTCAAGGTGGTGGCCCAGGATGGCAGCGGCGACTATACGACGGTGCAGGCGGCCTTCAATGACGTGCCCGATTTCTACACCGGCACCTGGTATATTTTCGTCCGGGCGGGCGTCTATTATGAAAAACTGCTGCTGGACCGCAACAAGACGAACGTTGTCCTTAAGGGCGAAAATGCTGAAACCACGATCCTGACCTATGACGATTATGCCGGCAAAGCGGGCGTGGGCGGCACGTCCAACTGCTACAGCACCGCCATTGATGCCGATGATTTCAGCGCCCATGACATCACCTTCCAGAACACGATCAAGAACGACGGCACTTTTGCCGATCAGCAGGGTGTTGCTCTGCGCGTCAATGGCGACCGCCAGAGCTATTATAACTGCCGTTTGCTCGGCTATCAGGATACCTACTATGCCTGGGGCGGCCGCGGCACCGGACGGACCTATATGAAGAATTGTTACATCGAAGGTTCGGTCGATTTCATCTTTGGACGCAATATTGTTTTGCTCGATCAGTGCGAAATCCATATCAATCGCCAGGGCGGTGCTCTGACTGCGTCCAGCACGGAGGCAGCCGCGAAATTCGGTCTGGTCTTTATGGACTGCAAAATCACCGCGGACTCGGTTGGATTCAATGGCATCCCGATCACCAGTTTCATCCTCGGCAGACCCTGGCAAGGTGCACCGCAGTGCGTCTTCATCCGCTGCGAAGAACCCGCCTCGGTTAGTCCGGATGGCTGGGGGCCGATGTCAGCACAACCGAAGCTGTTTGCTGAATACCAGTGCTATGGTCCAGGTTCGGACTATTCCAAGCGCATCTATGGCGGACGTCAGCTCACCGATGACGAGGCGGCTCAGTACACCATCGCCAATATTTTTGCCAAAACCAGCTGGCCTGAGTTCGGCTGGGACTGGCTGCCCGAACAACCGGTCTTCACCGGATTGAATGAACAAATGGAAAAACAAGCGCTGCCAACGCAATATGCATTGTCGCAGAATTACCCCAATCCGTTCAATCCCGTCACTACCATCAATTATGAACTGCCCAAGGCTGGCAAGGTGAAGATGACGGTGTACAACATCCTTGGCGCCCAGGTCATGACGCTGGTGGACCGGCAGCAAAGCGCCGGCCGCTACAGCGTGCAACTGGATGGCCGTCTGCTGGGCAGCGGCACCTATTTCTATCGCATGGTTGCCGGTGACTTTACGACGACCAAAAAGATGCTGTTGCTGAAGTGATTTGAACCTTGGGCTCCACCTCTAAAGCGGGGCCCAAGGCATAGCTACGCTGGTGCCGGACTCCCGAAAGGTATCCGGCGCCTATCGTTATGCTCTGTGTTTCTGTGCCCAGGTGGTGAAACTATTAACCACGGAGGCACAGAGGCACAGAGATGAGCAGGTGTGACCTGCTTGTTTTAGAGGAGCCCGACTGCGATTATCTGCCAGGCCGCAGTGGCGGCCAGACGGCCTTCCCACAGAGGACCATGGGAAGGAGTAAATCGGTAAACCAGTACTCTCCATCTGTTGTGGAGGAGTGACCGGGAGAAGAAGCATATATGAGGCAGCACTCTTGCCCCAGCCCTCTCCCGTAAAGGGAGAGGGTGAGCGATAATGCAGAGTTGGCAAATCAGAATCCGGTTTTTTAAAATTTACAACGTCAATGCTATGAAATACTTTTTTTGTCTTTCTCTTGTTATATTACGGTTTTCTTCTGTCTCTGCCCAGACTGCAACCGCAAATCCTTTTGCCATCGACACAAGTTACCAGCGTATCGGTGTCATCGATAATTTGCCGCAGTTTTACATCAAGGCCAAAGAACACCTTGTTTTTCCGCAATCCTGGCTCTCCGGTTCATTCAGCGATTTCAACAGCTGGCGCAATGAAACACGCGAAAAAGTAAAAACCCTGTTCCTGACGCAGCCGCCGGAGTGCGACTTTAATCCGCAAGTAATAGATACAGAGGATCGTGGCAGTTATACGGCAAAAAAGGTCGTTTTTAATCTCAACGCCTGCAGCCGCGTGCTCGGCTACCTGCTGGTTCCCAAAGGCAAAGGTACATTTCCTGCCGTCCTGCTGTTGCACGATCACGGCGCCAAATTCGACATCGGCAAGGAAAAGATGATACGGCCTTTTCATGTCGCAGCGGAGATCATGGATTCAGCAGAGAAATGGACCACCCCTGGTTATGGCGGCCGCTTCGTCGGTGATGAACTGGCCAAGCGCGGCTATGTCTGTTTCGCCACGGATGCGCTCAACTGGGGCGACCGCGGCGGCGCAGGCAAGGAGGGACAACAGGCATTGGCCTCGAATCTGCTGAATATGGGCATGTCCCTGGCAGGCCTGGTGGCCTGGGAAGATTTGGCGACGGTTCGTTTCGTGAGCTCTATGCCCGAAGTGGACAACACCCGCATCGCCGCCATGGGCCACTCCTTCGGTTCATACCGCGCCTGGCAGCTGGCGGCTCTCTCAGATCAGATCCGGGCGGCGGTTTGCGTCTGTTGGATGGCCGGCCGTAATGAGCTGCTCGTGCCCGGCAATAACCTGACCAAAGGACAATCGTCATACACCACCACCCATCCCGGGCTGGCCAATCTGCTGGATTATCCCGATGTCGCCGCGCTGGCCTGCCCCAAACCCATGCTGTTCTTCAATGGGGAGAGCGATCATCTCTTTCCGCGCGCGGCCGTGGAGCCCGCTTTTGCCAAGATGCAGGCCATCTGGGCCTCGCAACAGGCCGCGGACAAACTGGTCACTAAATTCTGGCCCGGCGGCCACCAATTCTCGATGGAAATGCAGGAGGAAGCTTTCCGTTGGCTCGATGAACAGTTCATTTTGCAGAAGGATTAGCTATGCGTACTTTTTTCCATTGGCTGATAACGGTTACTGTCGCTATTGCACTGCCAGTCGCCTCTCAGCCAAAATTATCGAATACAGTCAAGGTGGCTTGCGCTTCCATCTCTCTTTACGAGATCGATTTGCCCCTCATCCCGGATAAGCACATTTCAATTCTTGATCACGGCGCAAAGGGGGACGGCCTTTTTCTCAACACCGAGTCCATCCAAAAAACCATCGATGCGGCGGCAAAAGCGGGCGGCGGCCGCGTCGTCATTCCGCCGGGCATCTGGCTTACGGGTCCTCTGCAGCTGCGCGGCAAAATTGATCTCCATCTCGAAGCGGGGGCGCTGCTCCTTTTCTCCCCTGATCACAGTCTTTATCCCATTATCAAGGCGCCCTCAAGGGGGTTGGGCGTGATGCCACCTCTGTCGGGTTTTGGACTTGAGGATATCGCCATCACCGGAAAAGGCATCATCGACGGCGCGGGTGAGAGCTGGCGGCCGGTGAAGAAATTCAAGACCACCTCCAATCAGTGGAAAGCCCTGCTGCAATCGGGCGGCGTCGTCGATGAAAAGGGCAGCATGTGGTGGCCTTCGCAAGCGGCCATGGAGGGGGAGAGTTATCTCAAGAAACTCAGCGCCGGCAAGAAGAAAAAAGATATTGTGGCGGAGGATTATCTGCCGGCGCGCGATTTTTTGCGGCCGTATATGGTCTCCCTGATTGATTGCAAACGCGTGCTGATCGAGGGCGTGACCGTCAAGAATTCGCCGAAATTCGCCCTGTGTCCCACCTGGTGCGACCAGATGGTCATCCGCGACGTCAAGGTGAATAATGAGCCGTGGGCGCAGAACGGAGACGGCATCGATATCAGCGCCTGTCAAAACGTCCTGGTCGAGGGGTGCACGGTCACGGCCGGGGATGACGGCATCTGTCTGAAATCGAGCAGCCGCTCCGGACGCAGCGGCCCGGCGCTGAACAAGATCGTCATCCGCGATTGCATCGTCTATCATGGCCATGGCGGCTTTGTCGTCGGCAGCAACACCGATGGCGGCATGCGGGATATCGTCGTCGAAAACTGCACTTTTATTGGCACCGATGTGGGGTTGCGTTTCAAGAGCGCCCGTGGACGCGGCGGCGTGGTTGAGAATATCCAGATAAAAAATATCTTTATGAAGGATATCGTCAACGAGGCCGTATTCTTTGACGCCTATTATGAATCCAATGCAGCCGACACCCTGGCGCAACCGGTGACCGCGGAGACGCCCATCTTTCGCAACATCACCATGGAGCACATTTATTGCGCCGGCGCGGAGCAGGCGGTCTACATCAACGGTCTGGCGGAGATGCCGGTGCAGAACATTCAGCTGCGCAACAGCGCGTTCACCGCGCGAAAGGGCGTGGAGATGACCTATGCCCGGGATATTGCACTTCCCGGGGGGACGGGGACTCCGGAGCAGGCACCGGTCGTTGCTCTGAAACAGTGTTCGGGCATCGCGCTCGATGCCATTGCACATCCGCATACCATGGGCGATTGGCTCAAAAAAACGGCCATGAAAGCGGATGCGGTGAAAATCGGGAACGTCACAACGTTGCAACGTTAAATCCGGATTCGGTGCTAACTCGGTATTTGAGATTTGTACGGTAATCCAACGGGTGCAAGATTTGAGATCATAACGATTCTTAACACAGACTCCGGGTTAAAATGCTGTGACGATAAGATACCTGGAAATAAAGGAAATCTAGAATGCATCTGCGTCACTATGTATTGCCCGGAAAATGTTTGCTCATAGCGGTCCTGTTATGGGTCGCCCTGGCCCAAGCGAGCGTGGAGGCTCGGCAACCATTTGCCGTTTCCTTCTCTTCCCCCGTCTGGGAGTCCCTCATGAACCGCGATGCCTCCTGGTACGCGTCAAAAGAAGCGGCTGCTGTTGCTGATAATGTGCTGCTCTATCAGCGCGCCAGCGGCGGCTGGCCCAAAAATATCGATATGACCAGGCCGGTCCCTGCGGAGCTGCGCGAAAAACTGGCGCGCCAGCCTGATCAACCCTATGCCACGATCGATAACGGCGCCACCTATTCGCAACTTTTCTTCCTGACCCGAATGATCAAATCCGCTGACGAACCACGCTGGATCGCGGCCTTTCTCCGCGGACTCGATTATCTGCTGGCGGCGCAGTACGACAACGGCGGCTGGCCGCAGTTCTATCCGTTGCTCAAGGGTTACTATTCCCATATCACGTATAATGACGACGCCATGGTCGGCGTGCTCTCCTTGTTGCGGCAAGTGGCGCGAGACTATGCCTTTGTGGATAATGACCGGCGGGAACGGGCGGCAAAGGCGGTTGAAAAAGGCATCGACTGCATCCTGAAGACGCAGCTCGAAGAGGATGGTCATCCCAGCGCCTGGTGCGCCCAATATGATGAAGAGACGCTGCTGCCGGCCAAGGCGCGGGCGTATGAGCTGGTCTCCCTGAGCGGCAAAGAATCCGTGTCCATCGTCCAGTTTCTGATGGGCATCGAGTCTCCATCACCCGAAGTGGTTCGCGCCATCCATGGCGCGATAGAGTGGTTTGAGAAGGTCAAAATCCACGGCATACGGGAGGATTATGTGGCGGATGCTTCCAGTCCGACGGGTTTCAACAAGGTGGTGGTGAGCGATTCCGCCGCACCGCCTTTGTGGGCGCGTTTTTATCTCATCGGCAAAAACCGGCCCTTTTTCAGCGACCGCGACGGCAAGATTTATTACGACCTGTCCGAAATCTCCTCTGAGCGCCGCAACGATTATGCCTGGCTCGGCGACTGGCCCGCCGAACTGCTCGCCAAATCGTGGCCGGCGTGGCATGATAAATGGGGCGATCTGATCTCCCCCTATGAGCCGTTGTACAGGTCCGCAAACGGGTCCGTTCAAGTTACAGGGGTTCCCTTTGAATTTCCGGCGTTGGCAGTGCCCTCATTCCCTGATCGGGATTTTAACATAATTGATTATGGCGCCGTGCCGGGGGGACAGATAAAAAATACCGAGGCCATTGTGCAGACCATTTCCGCCTGCGCGGCGGCGGGCGGCGGCCGCGTACGGATTCCGCGCGGCATCTGGCTCAGCGGCCCCATTCATCTGGCCAGCAAGGTCAATTTGCATCTTGAACAAGGCGCGCTGCTGTTGTTCAGCCGTGAGTATGATGATTATCCGTTGATCGAAGGTAATTACGAAGGTGAGGCGCAGTTCCGCTGCACCTCGCCCATCAATGCAGTGAATGTTGAGAATATCGCCATCACCGGAGAGGGCATTATCGATGGCGCGGGTGATGCGTGGCGGCCGGTCAAGCAATTCAAGCTCAGCAACAACCAGTGGCAGACGCTGCGCGCCTCGGGCGGCGTGGTGGACAAGGCGGGAAAAATCTGGTGGCCGACGGCCGCTGCTTTACGCGGGGAAGGTCTGCTGGATTCCTTGAGCAAGAGCGGGCGCCCGATAACGCGGGCGGATGTGGCGCCGGTGAAAGAATTTTTGCGTCCGGTGATGATCCGGCTGGTCAACTGCCGGAATGTCTTGCTGGACGGTCCCACATTTCAGAATTCGCCGGCGTGGAACATCCATCCGCTGATGTGTGAAAATGTGATCATCCGCAACATCAGCGTGCGCAATCCCTGGTACTCGCAGAATGGTGATGGACTCGACCTGGAGTCGTGCAGAAATGTGCTGGTGACGAACTGCAACTTTGACGTGGGAGATGATGCCATCTGCATCAAATCGGGCAAGAACGAGGAGGGCCGCATGCGCGGGCGTCCGAGCGAAAAGATCGTCATTCAGAACTGCACGGTGTATCATGGCCACGGCGGATTCACCATTGGCAGCGAGATGTCGGGCGGTGTTGAAAATATCTGGGTGGCGCAGTGCACGTTCATCGGCACGGATGTGGGATTGCGTTTCAAGAGCGCGCGCGGCCGTGGCGGCGTTGTGCGTAATATCCAGGTGCAAGATATCCAGATGATGGATATCCCGGGGGAAGCGATTTTATTTGATCTGTTCTACACCGGGGGCAGCAAGGGCGGCACGGCCGTGCCCGAGGTGAGCGAAGAGACGCCGCGTTTTGAGGCGATTCATTTCAGAAACATTGTCTGCCTCGGTGCGGGCAAAGCGGTTGTCATGACTGGCTTGCCGGAGATGCCATTACAGGATATCACCATGGAAAACGTGCGCATCTCGGCCGGACAGGGGGTGCAGATAAAACACGCAGCGCAGATCGTGGTCAGGGATGCGGAGATCACCTCCGCGGCAACGCCGGTTTTTTCCGTGGAGAAGAGCCGCGGGGTGATGATTAATGGGAAACCGTATTAGCCTGTTCTATTCATAAACCGCCGAGCGCGCCGAGGCCGCCAAGCTATTTTTATTATATTTATCGAAAATATATTGATTTGATGTTGATCTCAGCGATCAAAGTTGTTATCAATGTCATCTTTATGTTTTTCTATTCTTTGCGTACCTCTGCGTCCTCGTCGGTGAATAATTCAGGTTAGTATGATTGATTCAATTCTCTATAAATTATGTGGGCAACACTTGATAAATTGCTGATTTTTAATAATCACATAGATCCGCGCCTGCTGTGAATTTGTCACCAACAGCAGATCTTTTTCCTTGAACCTGAAAGATTACTGCTGAATGACACCCCAATATTATTATGCCAGTCATGCAGAAGGCATCTTTCAGGTAAACGTTGAGAACCAGCGTTGGCCACGATTTTTGCATTGACATTAGATTTTTTCGCCAGAGTATAAGATTCCCGAGTTTACTTTTTTGGGGATGAAACCAGCCTGAGCAGCAAAACATCATGCGTTGAAATTTTCGCCGACAGCGGTCTTTGCGTTGTTCCTGTGGCTTGATCGGCCCATATATCGAACAGTGTCCATATCCCTTTGCTGAAATCGATCTCGCGTTTGCTGAACGTATCAACGATGTGGTGCTCATCCCAGTTAAAACGCACCGTTTTATCCAGCTGGCTGCGGTTCAGGAAACAGACCGCCCATTCACCCTGCTGCAGCGGCTTGAACCAGATTTCCAGGCTGTCCTGGGCGAAATATTTCAATCCCTGAATGCCCAGCGGATCCTGATTGATGGCGATGGCCCCGGGATTGGTGAGAATCGCTTTGGTCTCCGGGCTCATGGTGCGCAGGTCGTTCCCGGCCATGAGGGGCGCGGCCAGCATGCACCACATGGAGAAATGGGCCCGGTCCTCAGCCGCGGTCATGCCATTGCCCACTTCCATCATGTCGGGATCGTTCCAGTGGTCCGGACCCGCATAAACGCGCAGTCCTTCCTGCATATCGAGGATCTGCATCACGCCCCACGATTTCCAGGTGCCGTGGTCGACGACGCCGTCAAAGACCACGGCGATGTCGCCGGTGGTGCGCCACAGATGTCCCACCTCTTTCGCCCATTCCCAGGGTTTGTTACTGCCCCATTCGCACAGACTGAAGACGATGGGACGGCCCGCCTGGCGAATGGCCTCGCTCATGGTTTTATAGGCCCCTTTGGCGGCCAGATCGTCGGTGTAACACCAGTCGTATTTGAGATAGTCGATGCCCCAGCTGGCATACGTTTGCGCGTCCTGGAATTCGCGGCCGCGGCTGCCCGGCCGGCCGCCGCAGGTCTTCCAGCCCGCGTCCGAGTAAATGCCGAATTTGAGGCCTTTGCTGTGGATGTATTCCGCCAGGGCTTTCATGCCGGACGGGAAGCGCTGGGGATCGGGGTGGATGAAGCCGAGGGAGTCGCGCTGGCCGTGCCAGCAGTCGTCGATGACCACATATTGATAGCCTGCCGCTTTCATGCCGCTGGCGGCCATGGCGTCGGCGGTGGCGCGGATCAGTTCTTCGTTGACATCGCAGCCGAATTTGTTCCAGCTGTTCCAGCCCATGGGCGGCGTTGGCGCCAATCCGGGGAATTTCTGCGCATGCGCGGAGGCGATCAGACAGAGAAAAAAAACCACAATGCGAAGATGCATAAGACAGGACTCCTTTTTCGATCAGACGGTCCAAAGAGTTGAGGTAAATCATGGATTCGTCAAAACATATTTTATTGCTTTTGTGATGGTCGCGATTTTAATGTAAACGATGCCGTCGCTCACCCACGGGATCGCCGCATGGGCCCTATCCAGTTAACGGGCAAGCGAAGCTGTATGCAGCAATGACCACCCTCGGATTTGAAACCTCTGGCAGAACCGGTTCGTCATTCACAAATGGATTGTTGCAAGCAGCGGACACGCCTGGAATCACACATTATTTGGGCAAGCGGACGATAAATTCTGCAAATTGACCCTCTTCGGATTCAAAGAATAACTGACCTCCGTGCTGATGCACGATGACGTCATAACTGATGGATAGACCGAGACCGGTGCCCTTGCCGGGCGGCTTGGTGGTGAAAAAGGGTGTGAAGAGCTTTTCGCGCACGGCCTCGGGAATCCCGTTACCGTTGTCCCGAATGCGCACCTCGATGTGGCCGTCGAGGTTCCGGGTTTTAACCGAGAGTGTCGGAGAGAACGCCCCGTTTTGCTCCTGTTTTTTGCGATGCGCTTCATAGCAGCCGTTGGTGATGATATTTAGAAATACGCGGCTGACGTCCTGAGGCACGATCTCCATCTTGCCGACCGCTGGATCAAAATCGGTTTCGATCGTGATGTTAAAGCTGCTGTCCTGGGCGCGCATGCCGTGGTAGGCCAGATTGATGTCTTCGGCGAGCATGGCGTTGATGTCGGTGAGCTGGCGCTCATTGGATTTGCCGCGTGAATGTTGCAGCATGCTCTTGACGATGCTGTCCGCCCGCTTGCCGTGCTCGATAATCTTGGTGGCATTCTGCTGCAGGGTATCCAGTATCTCTGTGGCCTCGTTTTTTTTCACCGGCTCCATCTGGTCCATTTGTGAGCGCAACACCTCGCGCAATTCGGAGATCAGATCCGTGATGAGCTCTGCAAAATTATTGACAAAGTTCAGGGGATTCTTGATCTCGTGGGCGATGCCGGCGGTGAGGGCGCCCAGGGCAGCCAACTTGGACTGGGTGACCAGTTTCTCCTGGGTATTTTTGAGATCGGTGAGCAGCTCATTCACGCGATGGTAGGCATCAGCGTTTTCAAGGGCGATGGCGCTGTACGTGGCCAGGTTGCGCAGCATGTTTAGATGATAATCGGTATAGGCATTTTTTCTGAAACTCTGGGCGGTGATGACGCCGATGCACTTTTCCTTGTAGGTCAGGGGCAGGTAAAGAATGGACTCGGGATTTTCACCGGCGACAGGCGCCTGAAGCTGTTTAATATAGACGCTGAAATCCCTGGCATAATCGTTGATGACCACCTCTTGCTGGTTTTTGAAGCACCAGATCGCGAGGCGGTCTTCGTCAGATAGCGAGAGCGAATAGGCCGGCAGGAGCTCATTTTTTTCCGTTGTGGCGGGAAAATCGAGTTGCTGCTTTTCCGCATTATAAATACCGATACCAAACACCGAGGCATCCATCAGGTGGTTGACGTTTTCATAGATCGTGTGGATGATGTTGCCAATCGAGAGCGTGGCCGTGATCTCGCGGCCGATCAGGCTGAGCTGTTCAACGTTGTTTTTTTGTGCCTGTATTTCGGCGGTGCGATCCTGGACGATCTTTTCCAGCGCGCGGCTGCGTTCCTGCAGCTGCCGGGTGCGGGCGCGAACCACGCCAAAGATCAAGCCGGCGGCGCCGAGCAGATAGAACGCCCATGCCCACCAGGTTCGGTACCAGGGAGGGGTGATGGTAAACGCATAGACATCCTCACTGCTTTCCTGCTGAAAGATGTTGCGCGCCTGAACACGGAAGCGATACTTGCCAGCGGGGAGATTGGTATAGTCCCGACGGGTATCGCGGCTCCATGTCGACCAATCGGCGTCAAATCCCTCGAGCCGGGTGCGGAACGCGTTGGCGTGGGGATTGAGATAAGAGGAGGCGGAAAAATCAAAGCGCAGGGCATTGCCGCGAAACGGAAAGCGCTGTGCCGCCGGGTCCTGCAAACGGTGGCCGGGCATGGCGGTGCCGTAATAGACGACCGAATCACCGGCCAGAGCGACACGGCGGATGATGGCCGGAAACGCGCTCAGCTCCGACTGATGTTGCCCCGGCGCGAAACGGATCACATTGTTCGCCGTGCCGTACCAGACGACGCCATTGCTCTCCGGATAAATGATATTGATCACATCATCGGCGAATCGCGCCAGCTGGGCTTTCTCCAGTTTGTACTGGCCATCCGGCAACTTTTTATAAACGGCCGATTCCTTGCCAAGATTGATCCAGAGGTTGCCGTGAGCATCCGCTACGATGATGCCTTCATCCGGATTTCTACCCAAACCCAGGTCCTTAAAAAATGGATCGGGCGCGAATCTGTTTTGCTGCGGATTGAACTGGTACACGCCTTTTTTTGTGCAAAACAGAGGCCGGCCTCCCGGCTTGAGGAAAATCGCCCCGCCTGGGGGCAGTCCGTGCTCAATACCATATTTGTCAACGTCTGGCGTCAGCAGCCGGTCCGCGGCGAAAGACAAGCGTATCAATCCGGCATCCATGGTACCCAGCCAGACCACGCCTGGTTCAGCCTCCCCAACAAGCCGGATATATTCGTGGACCCCTGGTAAATCGCCCATCCAGCTGAGACGTTGGGGAAGGGATGGGTCATAGCGTAAAAGAGCCGCACTTGCGGGTGTGCCAGCCACAATGACATTCGGCACAAGACTCATTTTGCTCATGCAGAGAACCGGTACGGATATTTCCCGGGTCGGCAAGGCCAGATAAGCCGTTTTGCCCTTGATACGATAGATGCCCTGGTTGACGGTGACAAACAATTCGTTATTGATCTGATAAAAAAAGAAGGATTGAGAGTTGCCGACGATTCCGGCGACCATCTTAAACAGGCCGTCCTGTTCATCCAGATAATAGACGCCATCGTTGCAGGTGACATAGAGGATGCCCTGGTATCTGCAAAAATCCGAAGGGCCGGTGCCGCCGGGAACTATAAACTCTGAGAGTGGCGAATTGTACTCGAGCACGGCTACTCCGCCATCCATGCCCACCCAGAGGTTTTTTTGCCGGTCCATTAAAAGACAGCTCACCGTATTGGAGAGGAATCCATTGGCTTGGGTGAAATGATGTCTGATCCGGCCCTCTCGGTCGATGATGACCAGTCCATTGGCCATGGTGCCCAGAGCAAAACAGCTGTCCGGTGTTAGCACACCGGCATAAAGGGTGCCTTGGGAGAGTAAGAAATCGGCATCGGTCGGAAGAGGGGCAAAGGTGTTTCCATCCCATAGAAACAGACCCCGGCTGAACGTGCCCACCAGATACTGTCCCGCCTTGCCCGGATACGGCAGCATGACATGGATGCGGTCACTGGCGAATTGATCACCTCCCGGCAGTATAACCAGTGAATCGTTCACCATTTTCATCAATCCGATGCCGTACTGCTGGACATATAGAGTCTGATCAACCCAAAACGTGTAGCCGAAGGAGTCCTGCGGGCGCCAGACAGCGACCGTCCACTTTTCGTCAGGTGCGCCGGAGTCGGGGGGATGAAAGCGGAAGAGCCTTTCATTGGCCTGGTAATAGATACCTTGCGGCGTGGCATGCACCGACCAGACATAATTAAAAAGGCGGTCCTCAGGTGCGATATAGTCCATGAGCGAACGGTACTGCATCTCGCCATGATCGTCCGCTTCAAGGTAGCCGAGCATGGCGGAGGAACCGGCATAGATTCTGCCGTTTTCATCTTTGCAGAGGGAGCGGCCAAAGGAGTGGTTGGCATTGATGATCATGCGCCAGTTCGCCCCGTCGAATTCCTGGATGCCGTACCCGTCGCCGATATACATGACACCCCGGTCATCCTGTTCGATCGCCCAGAACTGCGTATGGCCGCCGAACTCTTTGCAGGGGTAAATAGTCATAAAAGGCATGCCGGTTTCGGCGGCGCGGGCGGCTGTGCACAGCAGCACCAGGAACCAGATGCGGATTCTATCCATTAACCACCTCCCGAAACAATTCCTTTTTAAGCTGAGTGAAGTCGAGGGGTTTGGTGTAATAGTTATCCGCTCCATTTTCCATGGCATCCTTATAATACTGGTTGCTGTAGGCGGTGATCATCGCGACCTTGATGGCGGGGAAATGGTGCTTGACGGCTTTGAGCAACTGCAGGCCATTCATGCCGGGCATGTTGATATCGGAGAGGATGAGTACAATCGCCGGGGGCTGGTTCATGGCGTGCAGCTGTTGTAATGCTTCCTCGCCGGAAAGGGAAAACGTGAAATCGATTTGCTGTTGGCGGATCTCTTTGCGGAAATACTGCCGGAACAGCAGTTCAACATCCCGCTCATCGTCGACTACCATCACCTTCATGCCCGCTCCTCACGTTACACGTAAAATCAATAGCCACTCTGTACTTTTCGAAAAATACCCAAATATCAACTAAAATACAAGGAGAAATGGAATCTATTTTTTGCCACAGGAGTCCGTGCACCTGTGGCACTTTTTCTGGTCACCGGAAATATCACAGAATTGTGATTTTTTACCACAGGAGTCCATGCACCTGTGGCACTTTGGCTGGTCAGCGGAAATATCGTCACCAGCCTGATCAACGTTCTCGTCCTCCTCACTCCACCCCCGTTTTCTATTCTCCATGTTACGGTTTCCTTCCTCGTCTTTTATTTTGCCATCTCCGGGATGCAGAAAAATTCCGCAATATGGATTTGCAATCACATTGACGGCATCACGGCATGCACGACTTAAAAAAACGATTTGTTTTTCATTTATGGATTGTTAATTTGATTTGATCTGAGCGATTGTGCTGGCCCGTGCAACCAGTTAGCCATTAAAAAGTACGAATCGCTCAATTTTGGTTTGATTAAATTGAGATCTTGCCGAAACAGGAGTAGATGCAATGGATGTGATACTGGATCAGGAAGAAGCGCGCGTGCTGGCGTGTCTGGTGGAGAAGGAACTGACCACGCCGGAATATTATCCCATGACCGTGAACGCCATCACCAATGCCTGCAATCAAAAATCGAACCGTAATCCGGTCCTGCAATATGACGAATTGACGGTGCAGCAGACGCTGGACCGCCTCCGCGCCAAGGGATTGGCCGCCATGGTGACCGGCGCAGGCATTCGTACCCCCAAATACCGGCACTATTTCAAAGACAAGCTGAAACTCAGTGACCCGCAGGTGGCCATCCTCTGCGAATTGATGCTGCGTGGTCCACAGACGCCCGGAGAACTGCGCGGCCGTGCCGAACGCATGTTTCCCTTTGTGGATTTAACCGAGGTCGATGCCGTGCTGCAGGAATTGAGCGGCGGCGAGGCGCCGTTAATCCGGCAGCTGCCGCGCCAGCCCGGACAGAAAGAGCAGCGCTATGTGCATCTGCTTTGCGGGGAGCCGGATCTGTCGACCTGGAGTTTTGCGCCCGATGCCTCCGACGAGGGCGATCGCGTGCGCATCGCGGCGCTGGAGGAAAAAGTGGCGGCTTTGGCGCAGGAATTGAACGCGCTCAAAGAGGCGTTCCTGAACTGGAAAGCCCAGTTTGAATGAGGCTGTATATTTGCTTCTGGATGCTGACGCGGCCGGGTAACCCTTTGACCGCGCATCCTGGGAGGGTGTGTACACGATAGTAGCTCCGGCTAGCCGGAGTGATTTATGTCCAAATACGGGACTACGAACAACGAACTGCCAGGATACTTGATCCATAGCCACCGCGTTTTTACGTAGAACATGCGTAAGCTGCTCGCCGATTTGAGCGACGAATTTTTGTGGTTGAATTTTGCCCTAAAACTCTATCTCCAATCCCCCCACCGGAAAGAAAGCATACTGATAGATGGTCTCGGTGCTGCCATCGCTGCGGTAATTGGTGAAGAACACATTTTTGGTGTTGAGGACATTCTGAATGGCGACATAGACGTTCATGTTCCAGCCGGAGAAATAAAAGCGGCTGAGCCATTGAATGTCGAGGCGATGATACGCCGGATAGCGCGCGGCGTTGATGTCATCGCTGCGCACCCAGGAACCCCTGGACCACTTGATCTCGCCCTCGCGGCGCTGCTGCCAGGTGACAAACGCCAGCGGCGTATAAGGCCTGCCGCTCTGATAGCGGTATTTGAAACCAATCTCCATTTCGTTTGACAAGGGCAGTATAACGCTGGGATATTTGATAAAAAACGGCGCCTTGTCCAGCGATTTGCGCACATCCCGCACCACCTTGCCCGCCAATGCCGTCACAATCACCGGATAGTCATACTCTGAAGCATAGTGATCCACCAACTGCGGCACGCGCGGATCGGTTTCCAGGGATTTCGACAGCGAAACGCTCAGGGTGCCGTAGAAATCGTGCACCTGTTTCTGCTCGAGAAAAAATTCCAGCCCGTAGGAGCGGCGTTTGCCGATCGTCAAGTAGCGGTCCGAGCGCAGGGTATCGATGGCCGAATAGATGTACTCTTCCGAAACCGGGATCTGGCGATAGTGTTTGTAGTAAACTTCCGCATTCAATTTTAGACCCTCCCCGAGGATGTGTTCCAACCCCACCACGGCATGATCCGAATATATATAATCGAGACGGCGGTTGATGTCGCGATCGAGGCGGTCGCCGAGCAGGGGAAACGGCGGCGTCTGCGGATAGCGGCCCAGGGAGAGTGTCAAGGTAGTCAGCGCAGGCACGAGTTGATACGAGAGGCTGGTTCGTGGAGAGAAAGCCCCGCGGCCGGTATAGGTAAAGTGATCGTAACGCACGCCGAGGTTGAGAAAGAGGCGCGGATGGACGGTGAATTTTTCATTGGCGTAGAGATAGTACCTGGAAGCCTCGCCGAGTTTGATCTCCTTGACGAATTGCGCTTTTGGCTGCAGAATGGGTCCGGTTTCGTGGATGCCATCCCGGTTCAGATCGTAGCGGGTGGTATCGGCCGCGATATAGATATCGTTGACCCAGTCCTGCGCGGTCTGCACCTGCGCGCCCGCCGACCACTCATGGCGGGCATGGGGTTGATAGAATACCTCATATTTTGCGGCGAGATAGGTCTCCTTGGAATGGTTGTGATAGAATGTATGGGTGTGGAGCACATCATAGGAGAGCACCTCGCCTTCGGGGCCGCGCGCCTGACGCACGAAATCGAGATAGACATCGACGTCATAGCGTGAGCCGACTGCATAGACCGAGACATTGCCATAGCCTTTTTTGCCCCAGAGGCTGCGCCAGTTCAGGCCGGCCACGTATTGGGTGTTGAGCGGATAGACGGTCTCGACGCTGGAGGAATCGATGCGATTCTTGCGCGATGAGTCGGTCTCTTCCAGATCACCGACCAGGTCGATGGACAGCGTCGATCTGCACGAGCACAGGGAGTTGGTAGTCGGTGAAGTGCTTTCGGCGTAAGGTCATGATTGTTTAGTGTATTAATTCATACCCTGATAAACAAGCCCTCTTTTCACAGCACATTGGCCCCCTGTGGGAAGCCAAAGACAATAATAATAACGTTGACAAATTCGCTGCAAAATGCTATTTTGCGCTATGATAAAAATAATCCAACAAAAGTTATCCAGTGCAGAACTGACCGAACTCTGCCGGGCTCATTTTGACACCATGGTAAAGTTTGTGGTTGATATTCAGCAGGAGAGGATGGCCGTTGGGGGCGAGATGCATGCCGATGCTGAGGCGATGCTCCTGGCACAGGGCAGCCGGCAGAGCGACCTCTGGGGCGGCAATTTCTATCCCTGGAATGCCCCGGAACAGCGCCTCGAGTTCACCAGCTTTATCAATATCCGCCCGTCCGATGACAACGCCGCCATGGAGGTGCTGAACCCGGAGATTCGTTCCAAAATGCACCTTTTGGCGGAGCAATTTTTGTTGGGACGCGATGAAGATATGCCGGGAGGTGATTCATGACGCGTTGGCATGTCTCCCTCGCAAACCGGTTTAGTAGTTTTCCCAAGCACCAGCAGTTGCTGATGGTCGCCAACGAACTCAATCGCGCTTATAATTTACGCGAAAATCCACGCGAATACGGCAGCGCGTTGGAGCGCGCCCTGGAGCTGCTCGATCTGCTCTGCGGGGATCCGCGCTGGCGGCCGGCGCTGCGGGAGTTGCGCCGCGGCCGCGAACTCATCGCTTCACTTTATGTGCAACCGCAAGCCGGTTTGTTGCCCACCCTGCAGCTTACGCTGATTCAACTCGATCCCCAGGCGTGGAAGATGCTGCAGCCAATGTGCTGTTTGTGAAGGGGGAAAACTATCCAATCAGGTAATGTTATTTAGAAATTCTAAACGATTAAGAGGGATTTCAACCTGGGTGAATTCGAAAACCGGGAGAAATCGGTCGTTATTCATTTTCGGGTAACATACACGCATACATTGTTGTTCAAGCAGGAGAAGCGATCATGGCCTACAAGGAAATTCTGAAAAATTCGCTCAAGAGTTATGAAGATCTGGAGAAATGGCTCACCAGTCAAAAAGCCAGAGTCGATCCCAGACTCAGAGATGTCATCGCCAAGTATCCGATGCGGATAAACACGTACTATCTGAGTCTGATTGAAAAAGTGAATGACGGCATCTGGAAACAGGCTGTTCCCGATGTCCTTGAACTCGAGCATTTCATGGACCTCACCGAGGATCCGCTGGATGAAGAGGGTGACATCCCGTTGGGCGGCCCCAGAACCATCATCCACCGCTATCCGGATCGTGTGCTGCTTTTTGTTTCCATCGAATGCGCCATGTACTGCCGCTTCTGCACGAGAAAACGCAAGGTCGGCGATGAGCACAAACATCCCAGCGCGGACGAGATCAACAAGGGGATCGAATACATAGCCACCCACGACGACATCCGCGATGTGCTGATTTCCGGCGGTGATCCTCTGCTCCTCGGCAGCAAAAAACTCGACGATATACTTGGTAGATTACGGCAAATAAAGCACCTCGACCTCATCCGCATCGGCAGCCGCGTTCCCTGTGTCTGGCCGCAAAAAATATATGAGGATAAAGAATTCATCGAGATGTTAAAAAAACATACGCCCAAATCGTTGAAGGAACCGCAATTATTTATCAATACCCATTTCAATCATCCCAACGAGATTACCGAACAGAGTTATCAGGCGGTGAAATGCCTGCGGGATTTGGGCATTCCCATCGGCAATCAGACCGTCCTTCTCAAGGGTGTCAACGATGATACCGATGTAATGCGCGAACTCATGCATGGACTTGGCCGGATGGGCATCAAACCCTATTATCTCTACTACGCGGATTTGGTGGAGGGAACCGGGCACTTCAGAACGGAGGTTTACAAGGGAAAAGAAATCTGCCGTGACCTCTGCGGCGCCACCACCGGTTTTCTGCGTCCGACCTTTGTCATTGATGCCCAGGGCGGGCGCGGGAAAATTCCCGTGGACCTCGGCTATTCGGACGGGATCAGCGAGGACAGAAAGGGAGGCACTTTCACTTCCGCCATTGGCCTGGGCAAGGTTTATGTGAATGATCCGATCGAGCGGGTGGAGGGTAAACCGGTGCGCTATAATCCAAATAGAAAATAGAACGTCACCTCACTCGTCGATGATTGCCGCATGGGGGGGCCGGCTTTGCGGCGTTTATTCTACTCTCTGCTGCTGACGGCTGCCCTCCTGCCATACGACGTGAAAGGAGTGGCGATTTTTGCCCTTGATTTTTATGCACTAAATCGCTATCAATAAGAAGAGGATAGCCCTGCCTCTGTTTGTGAGCGCAGTTTGGTGCACACTTTCAAGGGAGTCCGTACTATGAACAAGTTGACGATCATTACTTGTGCAGTCGCCCTGGCGCTGGCCTGCCAAAAGCCAGCACCCGATTACCTGCCGCAAAAATCCACCATAATCGATCTCGAAGAGGTGGATAAAACCCTGCCTGCGGAACAGATTCCCGTGCAACTCATCTATGACAATCAGCGCCACGTCAAAGACGGTAAACGCAAAATGCCGCATGTGCGCAGCATTCACATGCTGACGCCAGGGCCGGATTCAACCCTGCTGTTATGGGATGACATCAGCACCCGTATTGTCCAATTAAACGCCCACGGCCGCTTCGTCAAACAGTACCAGGGCGCCAAAGAGGGACCGGGCAAATTTGAATACATGCACCGCACCCTTTTGCGCGCAGGCGACGAGATTTACATCCCGGATTTTTTCAACCACATCAAAGTCTATGATCTGGGATTGAACTACCTGCGCACGATCACTAATACCATGCTCGAGCGCCCCAATTTCGCCGTAGGTTGTAATGGTGTTCTGCTCTTTGCGCCTTCCAAGACCGGTCAGATCTGCGCCCCCGAGATTCTGCAAAAGAAACCTGGCGATCCGCCGCCATTGCATGCGGATCTGCTCCATATGATCACCGTGCACGACGGCAAGAGTCAGGAGTTACGCAATCTCGGCCCTGTCACAGCAGACGATACCCTGGTCTTTTCTTTTTCACGGCGGCTGCCCTACCACGTCCTGGCCGATGCGAATTCGGAATATATCTGGTGCGTCTTTGACTATTATCCTGTCATTCGCAAGTATGATTATAAGGGCCATTTTCTCGAGGAAATCACTTTTGTCTCCACAGAGATCGACAAGTCGCTGCAAAGAGTGGGCTATCTCCCCAAACCCCATGAATCCATGGGCGGCGTTCTGGTTTTTCAAAATCCCCATCTTGCACCCAATGGAGATATTATCGTGTGTATTGCCCACCATGGCAATGTGTGGCTTTCGGGAAAAGACGATGTGACCCGTGTTTTGAAACGGTATCAGTTCCAAATGGACCCGTCTCAGTATGAAGAAGAGGCGCCGTGGCTGCTGGCGCAGCTCATCGGCGACACCATGTACGCCTACCATTGGCGGGGGATGATCTATAAGGAGATGAAGCAATCTGGTCAAGTGGATTAGACAGCGCACATAAAAATGCCACCATGACAGGCCTCCTTGCAAGACGGCCGTGAAATCATGGTGGCAGAAGCAGTTTTCAGGTTGATATTTTATTCGAGATGGCCACTCTATGAACCTGTAAAAGAGGGCTTGGTCATTATGGTGGCGGAAACAGCTTTATATGTTTTTATTTTTGTTCAAAAATTCCACCGCGCCCTGGGGATTGGCTGAATAAAAATCAGCGCCAATCTGGCGGCAATAATTATCCGTCACCGGCGCGCCGCCGATGAGCACCTTGACCGACGGATGCGCCTTTTTAATGGCCTGCACGCTTTTTTCCATATTGATCAGGGTCGTGGTCAACAGAGCCGAGAGACCGACGCTGCAATCCGGGTGCTGCGCAATGGCATTGAGAAATTTTTCCGTCGAACAGTCCACCCCCAAATCGATCACTTCAAATCCCCCGCCCTTGATGGTCATGGCGACCAGATTTTTGCCGAGGTCGTGCAAATCGCCGGCAACCGTGCCGATGATGAAGGTGCCTTTGCGCTTGAGGGCGCCGCTCTCCAGATAGGGTTTCAGGTGCTTCATCACCGCGTTCATGGCCGCAGCGGACATGAGCAAGTTGGGCACAAACACCAGATTCTCGGAATATTGTTTGCCGATGCGTTCCATGCCCTGCATGCATCCGGCCAGGAGGGCGTCGGGGTGGACGCCGTTTTTCAGGGCTTCGGCCGCTATCTCGTCGGCGCCGTCCTGGCCTTTCATATGCGGCGGAAAAGGGGTGGTTTTGGATATTTTGCCCAATTCTACACAGGTTGCAATCCGTTCAGTGATCTCTTGCATGACAGAACTCCCAGATTTATGAAATATTATTCGCTAACAAAAATGCCGGTCGTTTAAGATATATAACTCATCACCCGCATGATGATCTCCATGCCCTCCAGATTGAGCACATCCGTCAGGCATTGCATAGCGGGATGATCGGGCGGCAGCAGCGCATATTTGCGCTTCACCGAACCGACGATCGTGTTCAACCCCAGGGGCATGGCCATGGTGAGAAAGGCGCTTTCAAGGGGGCCTTTCACCGCTGAGCCGTCCGCTTTCTGCGGCGGCAGCATCACCGTGAAATTACTCAATCCCACGGACATATTCACGCCCGCCAGATCGCTGTCCTGATGGATCAACTGCATTGCATTCATCAATCTCCTGAAATTCCCGGTCGAATCGCTGCCGATCGGCATGATCCCCGGATCGATGATAATTTTATCATTGCTCAGGCCTTCAACGCGCTGCCGCGCGATGTGGACGATGGATCTGGCTGTGGCGTGGGTCTCTGCGGCTGTTTTGTTCATCTTGATGCCGCCGAATTCATCCTTGCCTTCGGTGGCCAGCAGAATCGGGATGAAGGGATGCTTTTGGTACAGGTCGAACATTTCCAGCCGCGCTTCCGAGATGGAATTGAGAATGGGGATCGGATCACCGGAGCGCGCCCTGTCATAGACTTCCAGCGCAGCGGCGGCCATTTCCGGATCCGGGGTGTCGATTGACAGCGGCAGCGATATATGCTGCTGGATTTTTTGCACCACTTCCGCCATGAAAGCGGGTGTCCGTAAGCCGACGTTGACATCGATATACGCCGCGCCTTTCTCGGCTTGAAATCGCGCCAGCTCCACGATGCCTTGGAGATTATTTTCCTCAAACAGGACATGAGTCGATGGGACTGAATCGTTGATCGATTCGGCGATAAGGGTGAGACCGGGGATGCTCATTGGAATAGGTCCTCGTTTATTGGCTGAATATGAGCTGTCAAAAGTTATCACTTGCGCAAAATAAAATGGTCAAGAAATGTTCGACATTTGGCTCCGCTGTATCCGGCTTGGGCATTACAGTGAATATACGAATCCACGCCGGTTTTGAAAAGTACTTTATTTCGCTTGCTTAACCTGAATTATGCACCGCCGGGAATGCAGAGATGCGCAAAGAAAAGAAAAACGTAAAAATAGCATCGATAGCAACTTTTTTATTTGAGTTGAAAATCAGACAAAAATTGTTCGATAATCACTCTAAAAACAGCTCGGCGCGCTCGGCGAAAAATGAATAGAACCGGGTAAACCTTCTCAGTATGAAGTATTTGAATAAAGCAGGCTACGTGTTCACTCCTTCCCCATGTGAAACCGTCCTGATGCGGCGTAATCCAAGTTTCCGTCCCAGAGCGGCCGCCACCACAAAATGGAAGGTTTGTTGTTGAAGGGCTGGTCGTGATCCATATAGCCAAAATTCAAACGCATCTCCTGCCAGCCGGGAAGGGGCAGGCGCAGTTCGGCTTCGAGACCGCCGGATGCAGCCAGGCATGCGCCCTTTACCTGCAAGCTCGAATCGCTGTGGATAATGCCGGGCGCCACCTTGAGGCGTACTGCCTTTCTGCCGGGCATCTCCACATCGATGTAAAACTGATCCTGATTTTTTTGCAGCGTGCCTGCTGTAAAAAGCTGCTTGTCATCGAAAGATTTAAGCGCGAAATACAGAAAAGAGTCTGTTTTGGTAATGGCGTAACCGAACCGGCCGTCGCTGCAGCCGCGCCAATCCCACTCCTCCTGCACCTGCTGCGGTTGGACGCATTCGTGCCAAAGATGCGCCGGCCACTCACCGGTACTGCCATCCAGGTTCAAGGCGAACGATTTTTGCGGGACCGCGTGCGGGGTTTCCATGAGCAGGCGTTTTTTGGTCGGCAATGTCAGCACGCCTGAATTTTTTTGCGAAAAGGAGCCCGTGGCTTCCAGGGTGAGAAAAGCAAGGCTGTCCGTGGTCAGCGCTTTTTCCGGGGAGAGGCGGATGCGCGCCGGCCATCTGCCGCCGGGCGGGAGCAGGGTGTCGATTTGCTGCGGCGTAAACTGGATGCCCTGTTGCGCGGGCCAATCGGCGCGGATGTGCAAAGGCGTGGTGGTTGGATTCTGAAACAGGATTTCCGCATCCAGCGTCTGCCATGAATGCGTCCGGCTGACAGCGGGTTTTACCTGCATCCATGCGCCGTCGCGCAGGGTTTGCACTTCTGTAAAGTTTGCGTCCGAGACGATGTCATCGGGCAGGATGCCGCTGACCTCCAGATTGACCAGAAGCGGGCCGGCATCACTCATGGTGACCCAGACGATGTGATGAAATTCGCCGAACTCGGCTCCGCGGTTGCCGCTGCCGCCGCCGGTGGTGGCCACGATGTAACGGCGCACGCCATCCGCTTCGGTCTTGCGGTACTGGTGCGTATGCCCGGCAATGACCGTGTGCGGCCGATTTTTCAGCAGCGCGTCCAATTGCGCATAGCCGGATGGATTTTCATATGTCCATAACGGCTCATGCAGAAAGACCAGCGTCCAGCGCACCTGCGTGTTTGTCGCAAGGATTTTTGAAAAATAGTCCACCTGCTCCTGCCCCATCGTTGCGTAAGGCGGATCTTCGCTGTTGATCATGAGAAAGAGCACATCGCGGTAGATGAAATGGTAATAGGTGGTGCCAAAGCGTTTTTCCCAGACCCGGCGCATGCGCGGATTGCTGATGTCATGGTTGCCGGGGAGCATAAAGAGGGGCATTTCCAGGGGGGCGATGGCTGTTTCGAGATCGCGCCACTGCCAATTGATGAGCGAATCGTTCTCCGTATAGCCATCGATGAGATCGCCGATTGAAATGACAAATTCCGGCCGCAGCTGATTGATCCTGGGGATGGTCTCTTCAAAGATGCCGCGCTGGTTGCCGCCGGTGCGGTCGCAGAGGATGACAAACTGAAAATTTTGCGGTTGATTGTGGAAATTTTGGCCGTACCAGGGATGGCGACCGGATGCCAGCTCGGTGCGAAAAACGGAGGATGGTTTGGAAATCTTGAACTGCGCCCAGCACGCAGAGGCCATGGTCATGAAGGCGATGGCGATACAAATGAGGCGTATGAATTTTTTCATGTTCATATATAATAAATTCCAATATTAAATTCAAGAGGAAACAAAAATGGCCTCCTTGCTGTTAAATTGTGCAAATGTAGTTCATTCACACATGCAATAAGGAGAAATGATTATGGCCATACGAAATGCAAACGCGGAATGGAAAGGCAGTCTCAAAGAGGGCGCCGGCACCATGAAATTGGGCAGCGGTGCCTATGAAGGCCCCTTCACCTTCGCATCCCGTTTCGAGTCGGGCCCAGGAACCAATCCGGAAGAATTGATCGGCGCGGCCCAGGCCGGCTGTTTTTCGATGTTTTTGTCAGCGCTGCTGACCAAAGAGGGGTTTGTGCCCGAATCCATTCACGCCACAGCCGCAGTTCATCTCGGCGAAGGCCCGGCCATCACGCTGATTGAACTGAGCTGCACTGCGCGCGTGCCCGGCGTTTCCGCGAGCCGCTTTCAGGAACTCGCCGAGACCGCAAAAAATAACTGTCCCGTCTCCAAGGCGCTGAGCGGCCCGGAGAAAAAGCTGACCGCCACGCTGGTTTAACCGTCCCGCAAAATCCGCTTGATTCTCAGACTGCATTTGATTGTTTTTGCAGTCTGAGATCAGTGTGTAATGTGTGATAGTACTCCATTTTCACATCATGGGGTTAGTGGTGGTCACAATGATGTCATTTTGATTAACATTCCCGTTTTTACTCAACCAGATAAAAAATAAAAAACTGGAGAAAACATGCGCAGGTTTTTCTTTTTCGCATTCATCGTATTGGCCGGTGTCGCCTTGGCTGCCAGTCCCTTCACAGCAGCGGATGTGCAACAGGTTCAATACATCTCCGCAGTGGAAACGAGCCCGGATGGATCTCTCATTGCCTATGTCGTCAACAGCATGCGCACGGCCCAGGAGGAACCGGGCGGCGCCTACAATGAATTGTACGTCCTGGATCGCGCCACCGGCAACAGCCGCGGGTACATTACCGACAAAACCAATCTATCGGCGATCCAGTGGTCCCCGGACGGAAAGCTGATCTCGTTCCTCGGCAAGCGCGGCAACGCCAACGTGACGCAGATTTATGCCATTCCTGTGGACGGCGGAGAAGCTTATCCCCTGAGCAACAGCGAAACCGCTGTACAATACTATCGCTGGCACCCATCCGGCCGGCAGATTGGTTACATCGCCGAAACGCCCAGGAGCGCGGCTGAGAAGAACCTGGATAAAAAAGGGTTTGGATTCGTTTTTTATGAGGAAAATCTCAAGCATCGCAATCTCTATCTGCTCGATCTGGCCGGTGATCAAAATGCGCCGCGTCAGATCAGTACGGATATGACGGTCTGGGATTTCGAATTCGACCGCGATGGTTCCCGTATCGCCGCCTCGGTCAGCCCACAAAATCTCATCGATCAGCAGTACATGTTCCGCAAGATCGTGCTCATCGATGCGGCGACAGCTCAGATGACCACGCTGGTCGCCCAACCCTGGAAACTCGGGAATTATGGTTTCAATCCCGCCGGCACGCATCTGGCCTACGCCGCTGCGCGCGAGCAGAAAGACCATGCTGTGAGCCAGGCCTTTGTCATCGATCTGAACAGCCGTAAAACCGTCAATCTGACGCCGGCGAATTATCGCGGACATATTCACTGGGTGGGCTGGCGCGACGACGCCCGCATCTGGTACCGCGCCAGCGAAGGCGTGCACACCCTGCTGGCCTCGGTGGATCTCTCCGGCGCACAGCGGCAGAGTACGCTTCACTCCTCCCGGCTTGGATTTGTATTCCATGATATAAGTTTTGGCGGATCCGATGGCACGATCATCCTCGCCGGTCAATCATCCACCATGCCCGGGAATCTGTTCCAGCTTAAAGCAGATGGCAACACGACGCAACTCACCGATTTGAATGCCTGGCTCAAGGTGAGGACGCTGGGTGAACAAAAGCTCTACTCGTACAGAGCGCGCGACGGCCAAAGTATCGAAGGCCTGTTGATCTACCCGCTTGGATACGAGGCGGGTAAAACCTATCCCCTGGTTGTGCTGGTGCACGGCGGCCCGGAAAGTCACTATAGCAACGGTTGGTTGACGCGCTACAGCGAACCGGGACAGGTGCTGGCGGGACGCGGCTATTTTGTCTTTTACCCCAATTACCGCGCCAGCACCGGGTATGGCGGCGAATTCGCCCTGGCGGGTTTCGGCGATCCGGCCGGCGTGGAGTTCGACGATGTCGCCGACGGCATCAAGGCGCTGGTGAAGGAGGGTCTGGTCGATGGCACACGCGTCGGCCTGGGCGGCGGCTCCTATGGCGGGTATGCTGCGGCATGGTTCGGCACCTATTACACTGAACTGGTTCGCGCAGCGTGTATGTTCGTCGGCATCAGCGACCTGGTCAGCAAGGGCGGCACCACGGATATCCCCTACGAAGATTATTACGTGCATATGGGCAAACGGCATGAGGAGATGTGGGATTTGAGCCTGAAACGCAGTCCGGTCTACTGGGCGCACCAGAGCAAGACCGCGATGCTCATCTTTGGCGGGGCGGCCGATACGCGCGTCCATCCCTCGCAGAGCATGGAGCTGTACCGCCGCCTCAAAATGAACGACCATCCGGCGGTGCGCCTGGTGCAGTATCCGGGCGAGGGGCACGGCAACCGCCGTCAGCCCGGTCAGATCGATGTGCTCCATCGCACCCTGGCGTGGTACGACTGGTACGTCAAGGATCTCAAGCCGCTGCACGGCCCGATGCCGCCGCTGGATATCAGCGCGGCGTATGGATTATAAGAGCCCTGCCCTGGTGCCAGCAATTTCAGATCAGGGGGGCGGCAGCATGTTTGCAACCAAAGAACAACTCTTTTCGGGAACGAAGACATGAACCTTCAAACCGTTCTTCTCGCCGGCGCCACCGGTCTGGTCGGCTCGTATTGCCTTAAGCAACTCCTTGAAGAGCCCGCCTGCAAACAGGTTATCGCTCTGAGCCGCCAGCCTCTGGCTGTTGCCCACGAAAAATTGGAAAATAAAGTGGTTGACTTTGAACGGCTTGAGGAGACCCTGCGGGGCGTCAAAGCGGATGCTCTTTTTTGTTGTCTGGGCACCACCATGAAAAAGGCCCGAACCCGGGAGGCCTTTATTCATGTCGATCATGATTATCCGGTGCAGTTGGCGCGGTGGGCCAGCGACCACGGCGTCAAGCAGTTCTTGCTGGTGAGCGCCATCGGTGCGGATGCCAAGTCAAAGGTTTTTTATAACCGGGTCAAGGGTGAAACCGAACGCGATATTTCGGGCTTGTCCATACCCGCGATCACCTTTTTCCGGCCCTCCCTGCTGCTGGGTGCCCGCAGTGAGCGGCGCCGGCGCGAAGAGGCGGCTGCGTGGTTTTTCCGCTTCACGGGTTTTCTGTTCCGTGGACGGCTGGCGGCTTACAAGCCCAACCAGGCAGCGCAGGTAGCCGCGGCCATGCTCGCCAGTGCCCGTCAAGGGCGTCCAGGTCTGTACATTGTCCCCGCGCAGGAGATGCACGGGGAAGGATCGTCGTAACATCAGCAACTGCGCCCGCTGCGTGCGCGTATGTCCTTATGCGCACGCGGACAACGGATTGCATAATCTTGTACGTGCAGGCGTGCGGCGTTCCCCGGTCGCCCGTGCGCTGGCTGTGTGGGGAGATAACTGGCATGATGGCAAGAATCCCAAGCTGCGTCCCTTTTCCGGGTTGAGAGGATACCAGGGTTGACAAACGATCCTGGAGCGGGGTGGGGAAGAGTTGCACTTTTCTGTCAATAAACAGAGCCCTTTTACGTTTCGTCAACCGGCTGTCCCCGGGCGGGGCGGAAAAGCGAGCTTTTCAATTCGACACCGTATACTTGTTCCGCTTTACAACCGGCTCTTTTGAAGACGGTTGCCACAGAAATTTTAATCCACCCGCGTGCGTATCCGGATAAATTCTGTCAGCTCTTTCATCGCCGCGGTCGCCTCGGGAAACATCGGCGCGCACACCGGATAGCAGTGGAACATACCCTCGCCGACGCGAAGAGTCACATCCACACCCGCTGCTTTGGCTTTTTCCGCATAACGTACCGCATCGTCGCGCAAGAGTTCATCATTGCCGGCACAGATGAGCAGCGGCGGCAGGCCTGCGAGATCGCCGAACAGGGGCGAGACCAGCGGATCCGCCGCATCGTGTTCGCCGACATAATATTTGCTGAAAATAGTCCAGGATTCCCGCCACGTCAGGGGATCGACCTTTTCGTTACTTTTAAGCGATGCGCCGCTGCAGGTGAGGTCGGTCCACGGCGACAGGGCCACGGCACCGCCAGGGAGGGGGAGACCTTGCTGGCGAATGGCCAGCAGAGCGGCCAGGCACAGACCGCCGCCCGCGGAATCGCCCATGAAGACGATGTGCTCCGGGGCGGTTTTCTGCTCGAGGAGCCAGCGATAGCCGGCGAGCGCATCATCCAGGGCGGCCGGGAAGGGGCTTTCCGGCGCCAGACGGTAATCGATAACCAGGGCCGGGATGCCGCTGCCTTGTACTACCTTGGCGACGTGGGGGCGATGCCCCTGCGGTGATCCGATCACATAACCGCCGCCGTGAAAATAGAGGATCGCCTTGTCCCTGGTGGCATCTCCCGGTATCATCCATTCCGCGTACATCTCTCCGATTACAGCCTCTTCGATTCGCATATTTTCCGGCAGTTTGCCGAACATGCGCCCTGCTTTCTCCGTCCTGGCGCGCAGATCCGGGATGGAGGTATCCCAGGTGATTTCCGGCCGGTTTTTAAACTGGAATTTGAACATGTTGCGATGGCGCAGCAGAAAAATGAAAAGGCGGCTTTTAAAACTGGGCATTGTTAATTCTCTCTGTTTAATGACGTGTAAATGGTGTGGTTGATGTGATCTGCCGTCTCGCTGATGCTGTGCGCGCAAGGCAGCCCTATTTGTTTAATTGAGAGTGCACGATGGTCTTGATTTCCCGCAGTCGCGCGCGAATGGGCAGTTTTTGCGTGCACAGCTCTTCGCACAGACCGCATTCCGTGCACAGGTCGTGGACGTCGCTGCGACGGCCGATACCCCAGTGCCAGGCCAAACGATCCGGGATGGATGAGGTATTGCTGGAGAGAAGGAACTGGTTGTAGCTGTCCATCATTTTCGGCACGGGTACGCCTTCCGGGCAGTGGTCGCAGTAACCGCATCCGGTGCACATCTGATCAAAGGCGTCCTGAAGATGGCCGCGGATTTTCTGAACAGCGGCTGCGGTCAGGGGCTCAAAGCCATCCACGGCACTGACAGCCTCTTTGATTTGATCGATCGTGCTGAATCCCACCAGGGCTGTGGTGATGCGGGCGTCGTTGATCAGGAAACGCAGGGCGCCTTGAACCACCGTCTCATCCGGACGGGTGCGCACAAAATCGAACCGCTGTGGGTGCTGGGGAATGATGCCGCCGCCCAGGGGATTCATGATGACCACGCCGCGCTGCAAAGCCGCCGCCGCGCTGATGCCCTGATCCCGGTAGGCGAAATTCATCGCCGAATAGCCGAGGAGGATGCCCGCAAAAGGGTAATCCCCGAGCATCCACTCGATCTCGGCGCCGGTCATGTGACTGGAGACGCAGATGTGCCGCACCAGTCCTTCCCGTTGCAGTTGTTCGAATGTTTTAAGGACGCCCTTGTGCTGTCGCGTCAGGTAATCCTCTTTGGTCATCACGCACCAGACGTGATAAAAATCGATTTGATTCAGTCCCATGCGTTGCAGGGAGGTTTCCAGATCGCGGCGGATGTCGTCAGCATTGCCGGCCGACGTTTTGCTGGAGACGTAAAAAGGTTTCAGGCCCCGCTGTTTCTGCATTTCTTTGAAGGCGACGCCGAACAGTTCTTCGGAGCGTCCGTATCCAGAGGCGGTATCAAAATAATTGATGCCATGCTCATACGCCGCATGAACCAGCGCGGCGCAGGCATCGACGTCGTTCTGATCCAGGAAGCGCATGCCGCCAAATCCGATGGCGGAGAGTTGCACGCCTGCAGCACCGTATGGACGATATATCATAGTCTGTGATCCTGATGAGTGGATGAGTGAGGTTGATTGCCCTTAATATCGTAAATTTTCTGATCAGGAAAAACAAAAAAAAGCGCCGGAGTTGTGAGACCCCGGCGCCGTGCCGCCGCGAGATCAGGAGTCGTTACTGGGCCGCGGCGAAGATCGTCGTCATTTGCTGATAGAGGCGGTTGAAAAACTCAAAAGAGGTTTCAGCTTTTTGCGTCGGTACCCATTCCGAGATGGCGCTGTCGCGGAGATAATTCAGCGTCAGTTGGGCGTTCATGCGCACCATGGCGTCCGCGTCCTTCACAGCCATTTTCTTGAGGATGGGTTCGAAGCAGCTTAAATCAGTTTCAGGGTATTCTGATTTCATCCGGGCGATTTTGTGCAGGGCGTCATTTCTCAAACCGCAGTTATCAGAAGCGAGGGCCATCTTGTAGCCCTGGATGGCCTGCATCTTGATACTCTCAAAATCGGGCGACGCCATCAGGCATCCAGCCGTCACAGTCATCAGTACGAACATCGTGAAGCGTTTCATGATATACCTCCTTGTATGGGTTAACTACAGCTTAATTTCTCTTTCCACCCTTGTATACCGGAAATTAATGTAAAGGTTGTCATGGTTACGTCAACAGATGTAAATAATTGTCATGTTTTGGCGGGAAAACGCCTGAAAAAACATTTCGATGAGGAAGCAGGCGGGGTTTTTATTGGAAAAGAGTGGAATTTTGCCTATTTTGTTTGTGAAATTTTCCGCCGCGAACGTGACGATGCACAAAGAGAAACAAACTTAAAAATGCCCTCGGCAGCAGCTTAAAGTCTGAAATAAAATTCGAATCCATATTTGTTCTGTATATCCGACAAAAACGGCCTGGCGGGCTCAGGCTTATGAATGCTCTGATTCGGTGTTCGCACGCCTTGCAAGCTCAAAAACAATCACTGTTGCGGTGAAGGGAAGTGGCTGTTAGCGATCATTGACAGCGTTCGGGGGATAAATCCGGTTTTTAAAAAATGGTTGAATGAAAAATTATATGTTTGACTACGACTGCAAAGGCATAAAAATCAAAGGCGCCGGGCTTTGGCTCGATGCCCTGCGCAAGGTGGATTATTCTTTCGTCTCCCATGGGCACAGCGATCACCTCAAGAATCATCAAAAGATATTGGCCACACCGGCTACGATTTGCTTCCACGCATTACGCAGCCGTCAAGCGGATGTGCACGCGCTTGAATTTGGGGAAGCCTTTGAGATGGATGGCATGCGGGTGCAGCTCTTCCCGGCCGGTCATATCCTCGGTTCCGCCATGATCCGCGTCGAGCGCGATGGGGTTTCGCTCTTATACAGTGGTGATTTCAAACTGCGTCCCAGCGACACCTGCGAGCCCATTGAAATTCCGCAGGCTGATATACTCATCACAGAATCCACCTACGGGCATCCGCAATATGTGGTGCAACAAAGCCGGGAGATGCTGATCGAAGAGTTGATCGGCTTTATTGAAAGCTGCTTTGCCGCCAATTATACGCCGGTGGTGATGGCATATGCCTTGGGCAAATCGCAGGAGGCGATGAAAATCCTCGGCGATCGCGGCTACGAGGTGCTGGTGCATCCTTCGATCTGGCAGATGGCGCAGGTCTATGAAAAATTCGGGATTTCATTTGTCAATTGCAGCCTCTGGGCGGGCGCGCAGGTGGGGCCGCGCCAGGTGCTCATGGTGCCGCCGCATGTGACGTTTACGCGGGCGCTGCAGTTTGTGGGACGACGTCGTACGGTGTTTTTATCGGGCTGGACCAATGCCGGGCATGGCCCGGGCTGGCGAACGGACCACCGCATTGCGCTCAGCGATCATGCTGATTTCTATGAACTCATCGAGTTCGTGCGCCGGGTGGGGGCGAAAAAAATATACACCACGCATGGATTTGCCACGTTTCCCAACCATCTTTGCGATCTCGGTTGGGATGCCGAGATGCTGGTGGCTCAGGAATAAAAATAAGGAGAACCGGCAAATGGTTCTCCTTACGGGTAATAATCCCAAATCCCGAAATGATCCATTGGGACTATTTGACAGTAAATTGCGTTAATACCATTTCATCAGAGGTGTTCACGGTACCGATGGGGAATGGCGAATCGTCTGTGGTCCAGAGTTCTCCTGTGCAATATAGAATTCTTTTTACCAACCCCGCCTCACTGATATAATCAGCCGCCTGTACGACATGAACCCATCGGCCAAATACATCGTCATAGAATAGATATTCGATTTTTTTGCAGAGAAAGGTCCCAGCCGGGCATTCCACAGCTTCCTCACCGACAATTCGATGAGCCGTTGTGAAATAGGGCGTTCTCCGGTAAACCCATTGCGTCCCGTCTGTCATGGGATAGGGCAGCATTTTCGTGGGTGGATTTTCATAGATCATCGAGTCGCTCATGGACACGTGCGTTGAAGCCATCCTGTTGAAGTAATAATCACTGATTTCGCGCACGGAATGATACATTCTGCCATTGACGCGCAGCTTCTTTGGGGCCGCATCTTTAAACAAGGCCGTCGCTACGCCCGCATTTTTATAAGCATAACAATAAAACCCATCCGCCTGGTTCGCATACCAGCCTTCGTGAATCATTTCGAACTCTTTCTCATGATAAGTTTCCACAAAGTGGAAGGTATTGGTGCTGTCAATCATGGTCTGTCCGGCGATGTGCACTTTCGCGGCCGCCTTCGCTTGGATAAGAGAATCAGCTTTGCTGGTGTCAACCGGTATGAGTGTGATGGAAAAGGTTCTGTCATACTGCCAGCTATTGCCAATCTCGAGTGGATATTTAAACGTCTCCCAGTCGATCGTGCTGGCTTTTTTCAGTGATTTCGGCGCCAAGGGTTGCTGTTCTTTGTCACAAGACATGATGAAGAACGTCACTGCAATAATCAGACAAACTGTTAATTTTTTCATAAAAGCCTCCGGATAGATAAGGATTCAGTGATTGGATGACCGCATTCAAAAAGCGCTCTAGCAAGGTATCGTCAATCCCCTCCTCGTTCTTGTGACATAATTTTGATGGCTTTTCCCATCCAGGCTTCTATGGTTTTGACTGAAACGCCGCAGATGTCCGCCATCTCTTTATAACTGAATCCATCAAGCCGGCTCATGATGAATACATTTTTAATTTTTGGTGACATTTTACAAAGTAAAGTTTCAATCTTTTCCTGCACTTCCAGTATATGGTCTGGCCTGCTGGAGGAGGCAAGGTCATCCTCCAGTGAGGACACGCCGCGATTATTTTTACGCAAGTGATCGATTACCAGATTGGATGCGATCTTGAAGAGATAAGATTTTACGGATTTGTCGGGATCAAGGCGCCCGCGATGCTCCCACAATCTGACATAGACATCATGGAGGATATCTTTTGCCAGTTCAGCGCAGCGAACACGGCGACGAATAAAGTGATAGAGAAGCGTGCCATGCTCGAAATAGGCTTTTTCAAAGTCGGCCCATTCCATCAGCTTCTCAGGTTCAACAGGTTTCCGGTTGTGTAGTTTATTTACTTGCCCAGACCAGATCATTCCGGAAGCCTATTGAAGTTTCGCAACATAAAAGGTAAATGTATCCACAACCGCGGCAGTCAGATAACCCAATCCTCCCTGAATATTGGTCTCAAGTGCAGTAAACAAAAAATCCCTGGTATAACCAAATGAATTTTGATTGTATCTCAAGAACTGGTGGTTGCTGAATTGCATCAGTATCATCTGATGCTGTCCCGCATATTCGAACCAGGCATTGTAAATGATCTGAGTCTGACCTTGTGGATCACTTGTTGCTGGAAGAAATTGATATTCATGGCCATACCAGAGCCATTGCGGATTTTTATCCAGAACTGCAAGTTCAGCTGTTGCTGCTTCAGCCTGAAAATATAAAGTTACGGCTGGCTGGTCCGGATTTTGAGTGTCTATGTAGACCGTATCTGGAAACGCAGCGTTTTGTTGCACATGTTCCGGAACCTTGGTCGCAGCAGTGATTTCTATGCTATTCCAGTGAATGTGTAAAAAGAGAGAATCGCCGCCACGGATGCGGATCTGGTTGTCACCAATCGCGTAATAACCACTGTCTGCATTCACCAATTCCAGGCGGTGTTTTTGATTGTTTATGGACAGCGTGATCTGGGCGTCCGAAACAGCCGGAAATTTTGCCAAAGGAGGTTCATCGATGGGATAGCAGTGCATCAGTTGAATATTTTCAACGGGCTGCCCTTCCAGCAGATAAGCCCGGACTATAATTCTGTCTTCCGGTTTAGGCGCCATCGGTTGCTCGTCGCATCCGAACCCGGCCACCATAATTGTTATGGTCAATAGAAGAAGTGTTCTCATGGTTGCCCTTATAAAGTCAGTGCCAGAAAGAGATTGGGTTGGAAGCGCGGCGTCAGGACTTCACTGGTACGGATAAACGGTTGATCCTGGCTGTTCTTTTCCAGATGATAGGTTCGATACAGGACATTTTTATGGCCCAGCAGATTGGTCACGGTGATTCCCAATTCAAGGGATCTGTTTCGGGATGCTGAAAAGTAAGACTTGGTCAGCGAGATATTTATGGCTTGATAGTGCGGCAGCCGGAACCTGTTGATCCCATAAAAATCAAAATAGTATCCTATATTATTCTCCAAGTCCTTCAATTGAAAAAAACCAACGGGTTTGTTATAGGGTTGTCCACTATGGTATTTCCACACGGCTGACAGGTTCCAGTTCTTGATGCTTGCCTGAAGGCCAAGGTTTACAGCATGGCGTATATCCAGCGGGGATGCGTGATCCTCTGTGAAAAGTGAACTGATAGAGGTGGAGCCGAGTTCGGCATAGTTTTCATTTGGCAGCAGATTTCCGTGTTCACGCACACGTCCCAACGTGTATGACAACCAGCCTGTCACTGTTTCTGATCTTTTTTCAAGGAAACAATCAACGCCCATGCTGGATTGATGTGAATTGACCACCTGGTAGGGTGAAGAGATATCAAGATTTTGCAGCCCGACCATGGTTCCCATATCATAATTTAAGGTATGCTGTGCATATGCTGCAACACTGCAGTCAAAAACGTTATTGGAAAAATACGCACTTACCTGGGCATGTCGGGTGCGAACAGGTTGATGCAGTTTCTCAGCCAATTGCCAGTCCGGCAGCGCCTTCCCGACACGGTATTCGAAACGGACTTCCCGCTGCGACGGCGGATAATCGATGCTATAGGCAAATTGATAAGATTGATATAAATCCAGGTCCGTACTCCAGGATTCATTTATTTTATAAATGAGTCGTAAAGACGGTTCATAACAGGTTTTCTGATAGGGCGGTTTCATAAGAAGCACAGGTTCTTCGGTTTTAAAGACATATTGTGTGGCATGAAGCCCGGATTCGATGTGGAAATGTGATGCAACCTGCAACTGGTGTTGTGCGCTCAGGTACCACTGCCGGCCTCGTTCGGGTGGATAAATTACATAGGGCTCTTGCCACCAGGCGTATTGTTTGCTGAGATTTTTTTGCGCAAATCCGAGACCAAGCAGGAAGGTTTGTCTTTCTGAATATTGATAGGTGTGATCCCATTTAACATTCCGGTCGATGAACGTCATACGATAAGCAGTCGCATAATCGGCAAAATCAGAGCGGTTGCCGGCTTGATACACGGTGAGCGTGGATAGCCATTTGGCGTTCCAGATCTGCCGGTACTTGAAACCCCACGTTAAACCCGTCCAAACTGAATTATTCTCGCCCTGGTAATCATCGGTCAGGGGTTCTCCTGAAATATCAGCCTGCCAATAACGATTCTGATGCCACAGAACGCTGCCCTCAAAGGCATGTTTTTTTGTGGCATTCCACTTCAGAACCATGCTGCCATCCATCATAATTGAATGAGGTTGGGTGGTTCGGCCATATTGCTCGACAGGTACGGAAAGGTCATACCCGGTTTGATATCTAAAGATTTGTCGGTAGAGTGGTAAATTTTTTTGCAGATGGCTATCGCGAAAGGAAAGCAGCAAGGCGCTGGTTTTCGCGACTGGAATTTTGCACATTGCATGGCTGTACAAAGAGTTGATGCCAACCGTCATTTGTGGTCGCTTCGGATGATGGGTCAAGCTTTTTAATAAAATAATGCCCCCGGAGAAATCTCCCAGTTCAAAAGGACCACGGCCGCGGTAGACGGTCACTTCATCGATGGTCTGCGGATCCACGGCGGATATAAATCCAAAGAGATGATAGGGGGCCAGGATCGGAATGCCATTGAACAGGATTCTGTTCTGGCCCGGCCAGTTGCCATGAACCGACAAGCCGGTGTCGAAGGAGGTCATGCCGGGCAGCGATTGGACGGCCTGCAGGATATCTTTGGGCGATTCGCCGGGTATTGCTGCGATTTTTGCAGGGCTGAGAACATAGTTGCCATCACGTGAAAATATCCCATCCGGCTCTGAATTCGCTGTAATGGTCATACCCGGTACGGGCAGCTGCCGTTGCTGCAGGGGAACCAGCACTTTTTCCTGTTTGCTGGACAGGAGCAACGGCATTTCATAGCTTTGATAGCCGATATGGGCCACCAGCAGTGTGCACAGGTGAACCGGCTGCACCATGATATGAAAGAAGCCATTTTCGTCTGAAGTGGTGCCGGCGTGAGTTCCTTTCAGACGGATATTCGCATAGGGCACGCCGGCGTTTTGCTCTTTGTCGATGATCATTCCGGTGATATTGCGCTCCTGTTGGCTGTAAAGGATCATCGGGCCGTTCGGCAGTTTTTTCCAGCGAACGCCATTCTGTTCCAGGATGGCGGCGATCGAGCTGTCGTTTCCGATCTCGGCAAGGGCGGCGTCAGCCATCTTACCTTCGACCAGGGCATCGTTGTAGATCAGCCGCGTGCCGGTTTTCTTGCTGAATTGGCGCAATAGTTCCCGCAATGCCATCTGGGAATTTTTCCCCTGGCCGGGACTGATCCCGATGCACGCGGCCAGTACGAGAACCACCAGGAAATAGTATGAGAGGAGTCGGTTCATGGGCATTTTCTAAAATAGATAATAGATGTCCAGTTCTTTGCGATAATGAATTTCCAGGGTCAGGCAAATGGATGCAATGGCGGAATCAGCAGACAGGTCGGTAAATTCACCCGTCAAGGTCATGGATGCAAAACGCTGATTTTCTATATGTATTGAAATGTCATAAAAGCGTTCCAGTTCCGCGACCACCTCATTGAGGGAGGTCTTTTCAAAATAAAGCCGATTCTGCAGCCAGGCCAATTCTGCAAGGGAAGTACTCGTTTGAACGGGTGTCGGCGGGTTCTGGCCGACCACCGTAGAGGTTTGTCCAGCATTCAGTATTACTGCTTTGTCGGAAACAAGCATCTGTAATCTTACGCGTCCATCAAGCACGATCACGCGCGTCTTGCCATCCCTGTTGCAGACGTTGTAGCTCGTGCCGAGTACGGTGATGCGAGAATTATCTGTCTGCACCACAAAGGGGTGGTGCGCATTTTGTATAATTTCAAAAAAAGCTTCACCCTCGAGGCGGCAGGCGCGCTCTCCGGATTTGAATGTGCTGGGATAGTGCAAGCGCGATGCGCTGTTCAGCGTAACTTTGGATCCATCTGCCAGAACAACGATCCGCTTTTCCGCATTGGCTGTGGTCATTTCAAGCCATTGCATCTCGGGTTGCGTGGAATGCCAGACCAAGAAAAAGAGTACCAGAGCGGTCAGAGCGAACGCCACGGAGAAAGCGGGTGCGAGTTGAAAACGCCGCACGGGTTTTGTCCGGTTCTGGGCCAGCGGCTTTAATTCCTGTGTTAGTTTTTGCCAACCCCTGGCTAAATCCGGTTGATCTGTGGAAGTGACAGCCGCGAATTCATCCCATCTTTTTTCGATGGATTGATACCAGTTTCCATTTTCATCAGCACGCTGCCGCCACTGCAAAAATTCGGGATCATCTTCGCTGATTTCGCCTGCAAGTCTTTTGGCGATTATTTTGTAGCTTTTATGCATAGGCACACCACTTTTTTGTAGAATTCATGCTCATATACTATTACGGATAATCGTGAAAAAACCCTATGATTTTTTTCTTGAATCATGAATTTCAAAAGGCTATATTTCTGCGTGGTCAATATTTCAAGCTCACCCGGGATATGCGCTTGCCATGGATGCAAATCCATTATCAGATTTTCCAGGGGGAGTCTTTGATGGTCGAACAACCGGTTTTATTTCCAATGTGAATGCACTTTTCTGTCTGGAATAATGCCGGCGGAATTTCTCTTTCGAGGAGGATTTATCATGCGTTGGATGGGACGGCGTCAAAGCGATAATGTTGAAGATGTGCGCGGCACCACGTCGCGCCGAATGGTCGGTGGCGGCATCGGCACGCTGATCATTGTTTTGCTGGTCTGGCTTCTCGGTGGGGATCCCCAACAGCTGCTGCAGAATATGCCCGAATCCAATACCGCGACGGTACAGACGCAGCCGCGAAGCACCGAAGAAAACCAGATGGCGCAGTTCGTCGGCGTTGTTCTGGCCGAAACCGAAGATGTCTGGAATACGATTTTTCAACAGAGCGGCCAGACCTATCAGGAACCCAAGCTGGTGCTCTACACCGATGCCATCCAATCCGCGTGCGGCTACGGCAGCGCCGCCACGGGACCTTTTTATTGTCCGCCGGATCAAAAAGTTTACATTGACCTGTCTTTCTTTGAGGAACTGAAACACGATTTTCAAGCGCCGGGTGATTTTGCCATTGCCTATGTCATTTCGCACGAGATCGGGCACCATGTCCAGAATTTGATGGGCATCACCGATCAGATCGATGCCATGCGCGGACGCATCAGCGAAGCGGAGTATAATCAGTACAGCGTGGCGCTGGAGTTGCAGGCGGATTTTCTCGCGGGTGTATGGGCCCACTATGCAGAGAGGATGCACAATATTTTAGAGTCCGGAGATCTGGAAGAGGCCTTGAATGCAGCCAGCGCTGTCGGTGATGATCGCATCCAGAAACGCACGCAAGGTTATGTCGTCCCGGATGCCTTCACCCATGGTTCTTCGAAGCAGCGGCAGTATTGGTTTAAAAAGGGATTCCAAACCGGCGACCTGAAACAGGGCGATACGTTTTCGGAGATGGGACTCTAGACAACGCCGTTGGGCTCTATCTCGCAGATGGGCCCCAACTTGGAACATCTTTTTTCTCTGTGCCTCTGTGTCCCTGTGGTTAATCTTTTTCACCACGAGGCACGGAGACACAGAGGTCGGCCTCAGGAGAGGCCTCCTGCAGGAGCATTGGAAACGCATTTACAGGGGCGCTCTCCAGAGCGCGATCGAACATCCCAAAGCAGGTGTGGAACAGCCGTAGGCCATGCAAAAAGATTTGTCGGATTAGGAAAAATATTGTCCCACATCGAAAAATATCTCTCCACCGATGTCATCGACGTTATCCGTCAGGCCATTGATGAGGCCCACGGCAACGAAGTCTTTTTCGTCGGATATACCGAAGAGGATCTCGTCTGCCACCAGGCTTCTGTGGCGGCGCGCGGCCATCGCACGGCTGTGCCCGCCATCATGAATCTGGCGGCCGAGGCCGATGTCGTCATTCACAATCACCCTTCCGGCCATCTCACCCCCTCCGAAGCCGATCTCGCCATCGCCATGGCCCTCGACCCCTTCCGGGTTGGTTTTTATATCGTCAACAATGAGGTGGATGATATTTATGTCGTGGTCGAGCCTTTTGCCAAGCATGAAAAGGTCCCGCTCGAAGCTGATAACCTGGTGCAAATCATCCATCCCGGCGGACCGGTTTCCAAAAAACTCTCCGGGTATGAATCCCGTCCGCAGCAGGAGGAGATGATCCGTTCCGTAGCCGGGGCGTTCAATGAGGATAAAATCGCGGTCATCGAGGCGGGCACCGGGACCGGCAAAACCCTCGCCTATCTGCTCCCCGCCATCCGCTGGGCGCTGCAGAATAAGGAACGGGTGGTGGTCTCCACCAATACCATCAATCTGCAGGAACAGTTGATCAAAAAAGACATCCCTTTTTTGCAAAAAGTGCTTCCCGATGCTTTCACCGCGGTTTTGGTAAAAGGCCGCAGCAATTATGTCTGCCTGCGCAAGGTGCATGAGATCAGGGGCGAACTTGATCTCCACAGCGATGAAGAGGACAAGGCCGAGCTGCTGCAGCTGCTCGCCTGGGCGGAAACATCCCAGGATGGCTCCAAGTCGGATCTGGGCATGCTGCCGCGCGACATCGTCTGGGAAAAAATCGCCGCCGAAGGTGATACCTGCACCCGCAGCCGCTGTCCCCATTTCCGGGACTGTTTTGTCAACAGGGCGCGGCGGTTCGCGGCCCGGGCGCATCTGCTGGTGGTGAATCATCATCTCCTTTTCGCCGATCTTTCCATTCGCTACCAGATCGGTTCGATGAGCGAAGCGGCGGTCCTGCCACCCTATGAGCGCATCATTTTCGATGAAGCGCATCATATCGAGGATGTGGCGACCAACTATTTTGGCGACCGTATCACCCGCGCCGGTATCATGCGCATGCTAAGCCGCCTGCATCGCGAACACAAACAGGTGTTCAAGGGCCATTTACACACCGCCCTGAATAAACTCAACCGCGTGCGCGGCACCGTCGATACGGAGATGTGTCAAAAAATTGATAGCACCATCAGCACACGTCTGGTGCCCGAAGTGATCGCTTTGCACGAGTCAACCCATGTGCTCATGGATCATATCTACGAGGCGGTCAAGGCTTTTGCTCAGGAGAGCCAGAATACCGAGATCAAACTGCGGCTGCTGCCGGAGGTGGTCCAGGCTCTGCTGGTGGACTCGGGATTGAGCCGGCTCATCAAAGAGTACACGGACAGTTTGCACGAACTGGCCGGCAACCTGGGACAATTGACCGGGCTGCTCAATCGTGCCCAGGAACAGGCCAGGGAGGACTGGGCTTCGGTGGTTATCGAAATCAAGGCTGCCGCGGACCGGCTCGATGAAGCCGCCGCGGTGATCGAAGAAGTCGTGTTTAAACAGGATGAAGAAAATATCCGCTGGATCGAAGTGCGCCCCGGATACCGCAGCCGCAATATTGTACGCTTTCAGTCCTCACCGCTAGACATCAGCCCCATGATGAAACAGGCGGTGTACGATATGTTCGGCACCGTGGTGATGACCTCCGCCACACTGGCCGTTGAGGGCAGCTTCGATTTCCTCGGTCAGCGCATCGGCCTGAATCGCGAAGAGGAAACCAGGCGCACCGCGCTGCTGCTGCCGGCGCCCTTTGATTATCAAAAACAGGCCGTCCTTTGTGTGCCCATGGATATTCCCGATCCCGGTGCCCGGAACTTCGCAGATGAACTGGCGAAGATGATTTACCGCGCCGTGTCCATCTCCCAGGGCCGCGCTTTCATCCTTTTCACTTCCTATGGGCTGCTTAATATTATCTACCGGCAACTGGCGGAGTCGCTGAAAATGCTCGGCATCACCCCGCTAAAACAGGGGGAAGAAAACCGCGACCAGCTGCTGAACCGTTTTCGCCACGACAAATCCTCCGTGCTTTTCGGTACCGATTCCTTCTGGGAGGGCGTGGATGTGGAAGGGGAGGCGCTCGAAAATGTCATCATCAGCAAGCTGCCATTCAAAGTCCCGGATGAACCGATCATCCAGGCGCGCTACGAGGCTATCGAGCGCGGCGGCGGCAATGCCTTCATGGAATACGCCGTGCCGCTGGCGGTGCTCAAGTTCAAACAGGGCTTCGGACGACTCATCCGCCGCAAAACCGACCGCGGTTCTGTCATCATATTCGACAACCGCGTCGTCCGCAAGAATTATGGCAAACGCTTCATGAATTCCCTGCCGCCCTGCCGCGTCGTCATCGGCAACAAGGAACAGGTTTTTGCAGAACTGGAAGCCTTCTTCTCCCGCCGTTGAAGCAAACTCCCCTTGCTTGTATTGTTCAATTCATAAATCGCCGCGTGCGCAAAAATCGCTGATCTGGATTGCCTGAGATTGTAGAAGCGTGCTTGATTCGGACTTTTTCCGAGAGCACGATTCGAGACCAGGGCAAGTCATGATTTAATGACCTGGTGTATCTCTGTGTTTCTGGCGGTACATTCTTCAGCTGCATGACAATTTTTTACATCTCTTTACGCCGTCTTGACACCTTTTATTTTTCCCGGGCGTATATTGAGATGTCAAGAGGAGGAACTCATCATGAATGGAAAAAATATCTGGATATGGATCGTGTTGCTGCCGGCTTTGTGTCTGGCGGGCATAAACGAGGTCGATCTGCGCGGCAAGTGGAAATTTGAAATTGGCGACAGGCCGCAATACAGTCAAGCGGAGTATGATGACAGCCATTGGGAAAGCATTCGCGTGCCCGGCCGCTGGGAAGATCAGGGTTTTCCGGGTTATGATGGATTTGCCTGGTACCGCAAAAAGTTTGATCTGCCCCGTGATCTGAAAGAGAAGACTCTCTTTCTGCATCTCGGCCGTATCGATGATTGCGACCGGGTTTATCTTAATGGCAAACTGCTGAATGGAACCGGCGGCATGCCACCGAAATACTTCACGGCTTATTCGGCGCAGCGTACGTATTATCTTCCTCCCGAGCTGCTGCATTATGGCGGCGTAAATGTCATCGCCATTCAGGTTTATGACAGTGAACTCGAAGGTGGCATTGTCGGCAGCGGCGTGAGTATTCAGAGTGAGCGCAAAGCGCTGGCCATGCACGTCAATCTCAGCGGCACCTGGAAATTCCGCACCGGAGATGACCTGGCCTGGCGCGACCGGGATGCCGATGACAGCGACTGGCAGGAGCTGATCGTGCCCATGCGTTGGGACTATCAAGGCTTTGCCGAGTATGATGGATTTGCCTGGTACCGGAAAAAAGTAGTGATTGGGCGCGATCTGGAAGATGAGCGTCTCATCCTGTCCCTGGGGCGGATTGACGATGTCGATGAGGTTTATCTCAACGGCGAGCGTATTGGCTATACTGGAGATATGAATTTTGAGCAGGGAGATGCAGCTCATTCGAATTGGTACCAGATGGAGCGGTTTTACACCATTCCTCGTGATCTGGTGCGCTGGAACGGTGAAAATGTCATCGCCGTTCGGGTGAAAGATGTCTGGCGCGATGGCGGCATCTATGAAGGATCCATCGGCATAACCACCCGTTCAGCCTGGATGAAATACGCAAGGAACCAGGATCGCGTCCACTCCTTCGGGGAGTTTCTCGAGAAGCTGTTCGATGGGGATTGGGAGTGAAGCAGCGAAAAATACGATGATTTTTATACGCCTTCCAGTTTTAGGGGAAGGCGTTTTTTTTGACTTTTTCCTTGATTTTAAGCTTATTCAAAGCTATATTGCTTTATTCTTGGAGACACAACTTGCACATGTTCACCGAACCATCAACGAGTCAAATAACTTAATGCCCGCCTTTCACATGGTATAAAAAAATGGGAAACAGTCCGTTTCCTGACATGCAAACCAAACCCAAGGAGGTTACCATGAACCGTAGGAGCGTTACAGTTTTCTTCATGATGTTGGTTGCACTCTTCTTCCTGGCGACGAGCAATTATGCCCAGGACTTTGTACGCAGTGAAGAGATACCCTTTCCCGATGCCGATACCAACAATGGTGGCACGGGCGGGATGATTGCCGGCACCGACATTGACGGCGATGGCAAACTGGAAATATTTGTCGTCAACGACAACTGGAATGATACACCGGGTGAATTGATCCCGAGGATTTACAAACTGGAAAAAGAGGGCAGCGAATGGCAAGTGGTATGGCAAGCTGTCGCTCCAGTTCCCAAGCAGAATACCTGGCCCGCTCTCGCCATGGCTGATCTGGACAAAGATGGCAAGATGGAAATCATCTGGGGCATCGTCAATTTCACCGATGAAACCAATACCAATCCCGCTCGCATTCTGGTTTACGAAGAAGTTGGCGATGGCAGTGATGTGATGGGCCTTGACAACGGCGCCGGCAATTTTCTGCCCAATACGGCCTGGAAAATCGCCACCGATGACAATGTCAACGTACGTCCAACACGGTTTGTCGTGGCTGATGTCGATGACGACGGCGTCGATGAAGTTATCTTCAGCGAACGCGCTGGTGCAGCTGCTGGCTATTACTTTGGCGTTTGCTCGGTGGATAATGTACCGGATAATGGCGATGGCTCGGAAGCGTGGACGCTGGAAACCAGCGGCAAGGATTTCGCCCTGGCTTCGACCATCAAAAGTAAATATGATGTGGCTGTCGTGGGCAAAAACATCTACACTTTTGATCAAACGGAAATATCCAAGGTGTTCTGGAGCGCCGACGAGTTTGCGTGGAAGTATCAGCCTCTGCGACCCATGGCGGGTGGCTATTCCTTCGCAGGCGCGCAGGTCGTTGACATTGATAACAATGGCACGCTGGAGATTCTGGCGGGCGAATACACCGGCGGCATCGCTGCAACCAGCCTGGTCCTGTTGCAGGAGGACGCTGATACACTGAAGCACACCGTGATTGCCCAAATCGGTGACGCGGAACGCTTTTTCGGTGGCGCCCAGGGCGACATCGACCAGGATGGTTATGTCGATTTTGTCTTCGGCACCCGCGCCGGTGATCCGGATGGCGCCCTCTACCGCGTCGCGTATCGCGGCGGCGACATCACCAATCCCGATAATTATGACTGCACCACATTGGATTCTCTCTATTTCATCGCCGGCTATACCAATGTCATTGATATCGCCAACATGGATGATGATCCTGCGCTGGAAGTGCTTTACACCTCCAGTATTCCGGCGGGCGAGTTCCCCAATGATGGCACCTTGCCCATTGTTGTCCTTGATTATGTGGGCACAACCGGTATCGCGTTCGACGAACTGATCATCGCCCCCGAAGTGCAGTTCCAGGGCGGAGCTCCCGATGGTATCCGCTTCAAACCAGGCCGCATCCTCGACAACGGCAAGACCATCTGGTTTGCAGGTGAGAATCGGACTTCGGTTGTTGAAGAGACCTATGTGTGGAGATCCGTTGATGGCGGACAGACTTTTACCCACAACGAAAATCCACTCCCCTCTTTCGTCGCGCAGATGGACGCCTTTAATGCGGATGTCGCCATCATCGCTCTGATCGATGGCACCATCCATCGCACCACAGACGGCGGCGTCACCTGGGAACAGGTCTATGCGTATGAAACCAGCCCGGGCACAGCCGGCTTCTTTGATGGATTGCGCGTCCTCGGCGATCAGGTGGCCGTCGCCATCGGTGACGGGGAAGCAGATGGTTATATGCATTTCGTCCGCACCGAAGACCAGGGCGAAACCTGGAGTGAAGTGCTGACCTGTAACTATCTCGGCGCGGCTTATTCCTATTATACCTGGGGCGGTGCCACCAGCAGTGTGGGCCAAAGCATGTGGGTTAGCGCGACGCCGACTACCTATGTGGGCAGCTATGTATTCCGCACCCATGATGGTGGCCTGACCTGGGATAGTTTTTCCATCCCCAGTGATGTTATTCCCAGCTATCCGCGTGGCATTGCATTCGCCAACGTTAACGAAGGCATCATCGCAGACCGCCGCGGCAATGCAGTGGCAAGCAACGATGGCGGCGCTACCTGGTATAAATCCAACAGACCGGATACTTCCGCAGACAGCTGGATTAACAGCGCAGCGGCTATCCCCGGCACCAACATCATCATGGGCCTGGATGACATCGGTGTCTATGCGACCAGCAATCTCGGCGATAGCTGGACCAAGCTGGTCCTGCCATCTGATCTGCCTGGCGACAGCTATTTTACCGCGGGTATTTTCCATAGCACCAAATTCGGCTATATGTTCGCCGATGGGGTCGTGTGCCGTTTCAAGAATCAGCTCACCGGCGTGGCGGTTCGTCCGGATGAGAAGATGCCGGCTGCCTTCCAGCTGCATCAGAACTATCCCAATCCGTTCAATCCGACCACGACCATCAGCTATGACGTGGTGACGCCCGATCGCGTCTCCCTCAAGATTTACAACCTCAAGGGCGAAGAGATCAAGACACTGGTGGATGGCGTCGTTGCTTCTGGCAACCATTCCATCGTTTGGGATGCGACCAACAACAGCGGCAACAAAGTGGCCAGTGGCATGTACATCTACACCATTAAAGTGGGCGATGGCCAGGCACACCGCCGCATGATGCTGCTGAAATAGCTTTCTCATCGCGAAGTTTTGCCTCGTTCCCAGGCTTTGCGTTGGGAGCAAGACAAAATCACTTATAACTCTTTCACAGGCTCCGGCTTGTGAACGACAAATCCCTGTCCGGGAAAACCGGACAGGGATTTTTTTTCGATATCGAGCTTTTCCGCCGGCCGTGATTTCTTCAATCCATCCGCAGGACCTACAAGATGTTTTCAGCATGACAAAAGGGGGGAGGATTCACCCCATGTCATCCTTGTAAGGAACTATTTCGCTGCGCGGGAAAATGTGCGTCCTGCGTCATCCCGCAAGGACCTTGTAGGTTGCGCGGGAAAATCTGCCTTTGCCACAGTCCTCTACCGCAGGACCTGCAAGATGCTTGACAAAAGAGGAGGAAAGGGGGCCGCCTTGAAATAAAAAACCCCGGGGCTGCCATGAGCAACCCCGGGGTTACACACACCAAATGAATAGAATATCAGTGCGAAATGGACAGGCTCAAGCGGTGCGCGCTGCTGAGAATGCCGAGATCAGAATAGGCATAATCGACCATCAGGCCCAGCGAACCCAGCGAGGTGGCGTGCACGCCGCATCCCAGCGCCAGACCGCCCTCATCCGCGCTGCTCTGAAAACCGCCGCGCAGGAAAAAGAGCTGCTTGAATCCATATTCCATGCCAAAATTATATTGTTCCGAATTATTATTGGGATGAACCATATCCACCGCCGTTGTGATGCGGTGCTGTTCATGGTTGAGCACATCCAGCGCCACGCCAAAGCGAAAGTTGACCGGCAGCGAAAAGGTGTTGAACGGTTTCGGCTTGTCCACGTCCACCGATTTGGGGTCACTGAAATCGATGAATTCGCCATCGTAACGCACATCCGGCCCAAAGTGGAGAATGGACATGCCGATGCGCATACCGTGAAACCCGGTGCGGTACAGCGTTCCCAGATCAACGGCCCAGGCGGTGTAGCCGTAGGTCCAGTATTTTTCCGAGACCATTTTGCCGGTCACGCCGACGGAAAAGCGGTCGGTGAGGGCGCGGGCATAAGTGAGTCCAAATGCGTAGTTGCTGATATTGAACATCTCGCCGGTGCCTTGCGGATCCAGAATGGTGGTCACTTCCATGTCATCGGTCATCAGGTAGACGCCGCTGACGGCCAGGACGCCGATGTTTTTCAGGTTATAGGCGTAGGAGATGCCGGCCAGGGTGATATCCGCGGGCCATTTGCAGTAAGATGAGAAAAAGTTGCCATTCTGGATGTCCGTCAAGCCCGCGGGATTCCAGAACACCGCACTGGCGTCGTTGTCCAGGGCCGTGAAGGCGGCTCCCATGGCAGCAGGTCGGGCGCCAACTCCCACCTCAAGGAATTGCGCCACCGAAGTTCCCACGGGCGCGAATCCCTGGCTGAAGGAGAGGCTGCTCACAGCCAGGATCAAGCCTATCATTAAGAACATTATTTTTTTCATCGTCGTTCCTCTTTTAATATTATCCAAATTTAAACACTCAAGAGGTTTTTGCACAGGATTTTTGCCGCAAAATAGCATCAAAAATCATTGGATGATGACAAATTTGCCGATTGTCGTGCCGAGCGTGGGTGAATCGACCACGTACATATACATGCCTGGCGCCGCTTCCTGGTTGTTGCGGGTGATCAGATCCCATTCCGCCACACTGGCCGGACCTTCGCCCGTATATCCGGTTCCCTGTCGCACCGTGCCGCCGGCGTGCACCTCGTCGATGAAATCGCCATCCAGGGTGAAAATCTTCACCGTCGCATCGGCCGGCAGATTGATGAATTGCAGGCGGTGCTGCCACGGCGAATTGTTGCTGGGCATGGCGTTGTTCCAGATGACGCTGCCGACATAGGGGTTGGGCACCACTTTGACGTTATCCAGGGTGCTGGCCACGGGCGTTGCGGGGGTGATGTTCTTCGTGCCCGCCAGCAGGCTGGTTTCGATGACGTCGAATGGCGTCCCGACCAGTTCTTTGGAATAGGCCTGTACCGCATAATAATAATCATAGCCGTTGATGACGTCGTCATCCACCAGTTCAAACGTCCCGGGTTTTGTCCCGGTGGGCGGCTGCCAATTGGGGCCATCGAGAATGCTGTAGATCCCTTTGCCCAGCGGTTGCCAGATGAATTCGCCGGTGGTTGCGCGGCCGGCGCTGCGCCATACCTTGTAGCCTTCAAAATAGGGATGTGAGGCAGCTGCATCATCCCAGACCACACGTACACCAGTGACCTTGTTGCCTTCTGTCCTGGTTTCCACTTCCACGATGGGGGTTGGCGGCGTGAATTGATCGGCGTTGGGTTTGTAATCCATGTCGACGATGAATTGGGCGTTCTTCATGATTTTGATAAATTCCATCATACTGTAGACGCCGCCGCTGTCCGGATCGCAGCCGATGCCCAATGCCGCGGTCAGTTTAAAGGAATCGCCCGCGGCGAATTTGGTGATGGGGCCGTAGGTGAGGATGCCGCGATAGTCGGTGACGTACGGAATTTTGCTTTTGATGGGAAGGGTCTGAAACTTTTTCGCGGATATCATATTATAAACTTTGGTATCCGTATCCGGATCATTGGCGCGCGCCAATGGGTAAAAAGAGTGCGGGTGCATGGGCGGATCGGTTTTCAATACCTTGAATCCGATGATGCCCGGTGATAGCAGCGTGCCGTCCGGTCCGGGATTGCCAAAGTCATCATCTACGTTATTCTCAGCCGGATAACTCGGGTTATCGGCATCGAACATATAGACCATGGAGCTGTCCAGATCTGCAGTTGTCAATGTGTGCGGCCGGTTCGCCAGTTTGGGAAAAAGTTTGAACCAGTCATCCCAGGGTTGCACATTGGTGTAGGTGATGTCGTCCGCATCGGTATAGACGCTTTCATTGGCCCAGCGGCCGATGCGCGAGACGTCGGCGTCGAGGCGGAAGGTGAAGTAAAACTCGGTGAGATCGCGCGGTGTATCCGGGTAGCCATCGCCGTCGCTGTCGATGCCGACATTTTTGACCGTATATTCGTAGATGATGAAATCATCGGCCCAGTTGCTGCGCCAGGCGAAGCTGCGTTCGGTGACTTCAACGCCGAGGGGGAAGTGCCCTTCGGCCTCGGGGGCCACAACGTCGTAATAGCGCGTGTACATGTCTTCATCCGAGACCGCACCGGGGCCGGTGATGACATGGACCGAATCCAGGGGCGCGAATTCGCTGTCTTCAACATTGGTGCTATGCGGAACGCCGTCCACCTTGGCGGTGAGCCAGATGGAGGCGCGGTAGAGATAGGAATTTCCGGATCCGCCCGGCCAGTCGCCGGAGGGCGTGCGGGTGCCGTAGGTGTCATCACCCAGTTTGCCGTAATTGGTGACGCGGTTCCAAAATTTGCCAATGGTGTGCCATTTGACATTGTTGTCGACAATGGGTCCAACCAGGGCCTGCTGTTTCTTGGGCAAACGGATTTTATCGGGATCGTCCGCCGCAAAGCAGGGCCTGATGAACAGGGACACCAGGCAGAAAAGCAATATGACAAAAAAGAGTCGTTCTCGATGCATGCGAACCTCCCTTAGAATTTAATGGCAAAGCCGGCGCGAACCTGCCGGCCCCAGGTCCAGGCCTGCGGGTTGCGAATGTAGCCGCCCTGATAGTCTTCGATGATGGAGGGATCTCCCGTGGCGCCGTAATAATAGGAATCCCCTATCCAGTTGACGTTCTTGCGGTCAAAAATATTATAGATATCCATGAACAGATCAAATTCGAGTTTGCTGATGTTGATCTGGCGCAAGAGCTTCATATCCGTGGTGGTGGTATAGGGCATGCGCTTGTCGTTGACGATGGTGGATCCGTAGGAGGTATAGGGCAAGCCGCTGCCATAGGCAAATTGCACGTTGGCGATCCAGTTGCCCAGCGGCCGTCCGCCGAGGATCGAAAAACCAAAGGTGCGCGGCGTGCGGAAGGTCACGTTGGCGTTGACTGTATGAGTCTGGTCGAAATCGAGCAAATTCATACGCTTGGCATCTTCGAACATGCCCGAGCGGCTGTAAGGACCGGAGCTTCTTCCTTTGGCAACCGAATAGGTATAATTCAGAGAGCCACCCCAGAAGCGGCCGAGGCGTTTGTTGATCGTCAGTTCCATGCCCTTGGAATTGCCGTAATCGGCGTTGGTGAAGACGTTGAGTTCGGTATCCTGAATGGTGGCGCCGTTGTATTTTTGCCAGTCAAAGAGATTGGAGATGTCCTTGTAGTAGCCCGTAACCGTGAATTTGAAATCGTCCGTGAACTGGTGTTCGAGGCCGATCTCATAGGCGACGGTTTTTTCGGGTTCAAGATCCGGATAGCCGATGTAATTGCCCGTTTTGGTCAGGTCGAGGAAACGGTAATTGCGGTAGAGATAGAACATATCCGGCCGCTGGAAATAGTGTCCATAGGTATAGTGGATCACATCGCGCTCGGTGATGGGATGGGAAATGCCGATGCGCGGACTGAATTTGTGTTTGCTGGTGGCGGTTTTGGGATCGATCAGGATCGGAAGGCCGTTTTCGTCCTTTTGACTGTACGGCCGCACATAGCTGCCCGGATATTCAATCGCATCTCCAAATCCGTTGGGATTGAAGAGATCGTAACGCAGACCGAACAAGCCGATGATGCCTTCAAATTCGACTTTATCCTGGAGGTAAGCGCCCATATCGTACGCGTCCTGATCCCAGATGTCCGTCCGCGGTTGGGCGACGTTGTTCAGGGTCCAGGCGATGGACTCAACCCCGGTGCGGTGATGGTAGAATTCCAGGCCCGCCTTGAGCAGGTGGTTGTTGGAGACCTGGCTGATCAGATCCGCCTTGACGGAGTTGCTGATCGAGGTCTGGTTGCGGTAGCCCTGGTCATCGCCCTTGATCCACCACATGTTCAATTCCTTGTCCAGCGGCATCGGATGCGCGCCGGATTGTTTGACGTCCCAGGTCAGATCCTCTTCCGTGTCGCCGTCGCCATCGCGGTCTTCGATATCGGGCACCGCATAGTGGTAGTTGGTGTAAAAATTCTGGAATCTGATCTCGTAATAGGTTTTGGGGTTCAGGGCGTGGGTCCAGATGGCATAGACCATGTCGCTCTTTTTCTTGCTGTTCCACAGGTAATCGAGCATGCCGCCGCTGTAGTAGGTGATCACCGAATCGTAGGGGATCCCTTCGTGCCGGCCGGATTCATAAGAGACGGTGCCGTTTTTATCAAAATATTCCTGCGGATTATCGACGTACAGGTACTGGTAGAGCATGCGGCGCCGGTTTGTATCGGTATCCGCATATTTGTACTCGTTGAACTGGTATTCATCCGTGGGGCCGTATTTGGCGGCCCAGAAATAGTACGAATCCCAGTCGCTGCGGCTGTTGACCGCGCCGAAGACCAGTTTATGGCTGGGCGTGATGCGCCAGGTCAATTTGCTCTGCAGCGACTTGTCCAGCGAAATCTGGTTGGGATAGTAACCTTGATCCTGATCCGTCAGTTCGCCGGTCACTGAAAAAGAGAGGGAACCGGGCAGTTTGATGCCGAGCGCGGGCAGGAGTTTCATGGTCAAGGGCTCAGGCCCCGAGAGTGTCGCCTCGTAAATGTCTTTGAGAAGCGGCGTGCTCAAATCGTCCGATTGAAAATCCGTGGTGGTCAACTTGATTTTCCCGGTATATTTTTGCGAGCCCTCTTTCATGGCCAGATTGAGGACGCCCGATTGCACGTTGCCATATTCGGCTGAAAAGCCGCCCAGGGAGACTTCCATCTCCTGAATGCCTTCCTTGGGCACGTCGCTGGTGAAGCCGCCGAGATAGCCGGAGTAGGCGCCGGCCGGATCGCGCACCGGGATGCCGTCGATCAGCACCAGCACTTCACCGGAGCGGCCGCCGCGGAAATGGCTGCCGACCACGCCGGCCTGGTTTTGTGCGATCTCCTGAAAGGAATCGACCGGCTGCAGGTTGATCTCTTCATTGGAGACAAAGTGCTTGGTGGCCACTTCATCCTTCTGGATCATGGGCCGCTGCGCAACCACGGTGATTGCATCCGAGACTTCGAGCAGCTGCGACGTCAGGGAAAAGTTGGCTTTGGTCGTCAGGTCGATGGAGACGCGGATGTTTTCGATGCGCATCACCCGGTAACCCACGATGGATGCACGAACGGTGTATGTTCCCACCTCGACGTTAAGGATGGTGTAGTTACCCTCAACATCCGAGACGGTCCCCATGTTAGTCCCTTCGAGCATGATATTCACGCCCGGGATGGGTTGTCTGGTCTGGGCGTCCATCACCTTGCCGGCGATTTTTCCGGTGACACCCGCGTAGCCAACACCGATCCACGCAAGGGAACAAATGATTAAAAACCACTTTTTAATCATTCACAGCCTCCATTGCATAATTGATTAATGATTCTGTATTTGCTTAGCGATCCATTTGTACGAATTTGGAAATGAATGCAGGAGTGATACGCGTCGGGGTACTGCTGAACTCAAGTCATAAGCCTAACACCATTTCTACGTTATGGGTCAAGACACGCACGCCAGGACGGAGCACCATCCATGTCGTGTTTTGCGGAATTTGCTCAGCTTCTTCAATTTTATTGTTTATTCTTGTTAAAGTCAAGGAAAACTTGAAAAAAATGTGTTTCTTTAACCTGCTCAATTCATAAACCGCACAGCGCGCCGAGGCCGCCGAGCAATTTTTATTATAATTATCGAAATTTATTTGATTTGATTTTTATCTCAGTCATCAACGTTGTTATCAATGCCATCGTTCTGTTTTTCTTTTCTTTGCATACCTTTGCGTCCGCGGCGGTGAATAATTCAGCTTAAATGCCGGCGGGAGAAATTATCTAAAACAAGTTGCATTGTTGTCCTGATTTGGGTAAATTGCCCACGAGGGTGCATGCACAACTGGAGGCGCACATCGAGACCTTGGCAAGAAAACTGGGGATGGGACATGCCCTGGCGATCATCGTGGGCACGGTGATCGGCTCCGGCGTATTCATCACCCTGCCCATCGTGGCGCGCGCCACGGGCTCGCCCTGGCTGGCGGCCGGCGCCTGGCTCCTGGGCGGCTTGCTGTGGATCCCGCAAATCTTTGTGCTCAGCGAGCTGGCCACGGCTTATCCGGATCAGGGCTTCGGCTATCTCTATCTGCGCAAAGCCGGGAGCCCGATGCTGGCGTTTCTCTACGTATGGACCGCCTTCATCACCAGCGACACCCCTTCCATCAGTATCATCGCCCTGATCGCCATTTCCTCCTTGACCGTGTTCTGGCCGTTTTTACAGGATCCCTGGACGGCCAAAATGCTCGCCTGTCTGATGATTGTGCTGTTGACCCTGCCGCATATCCGCGATGTGCGCCGCGGCGGCAATCTGCAGATCGTGCTCACCATCGCCAAAATATCGCCCCTGTTGCTGTTGATCGTGATCGGATTTTATCACTTTGGTTCCGCTTCTCTTTCCCTGTCCGGCTCTGCCCAAAACGGGAACCTGTTTTCACTTTTGCTCGCCGGAACCACGGCCACGGTCTGGTCCTATGCCGGATTCCCCAATATTTTATACATGGCCGGAGAGATTGAAAATCCGCGGAGGACCTTGCCTCGGGCATTGATCGGTTCCGTGGCCGGCGTCACCCTGGCCTACCTTCTCATTTCGCTGGCTACCTCGGCCATCATACCGTACGCGGAACTGGCGGCGATCTCGGGCGCGTTTGCCAATCCATTTGCCTATCTGCCTGCCTGGGCGGGCATCGCGGGCGGATTTCTCGCCATTGCCGCCTTCGTCTCCATGGTCGGGGCACTCAACGGCTGCATCATGGTGCAGCCGCGGCTGGAATACGCCGTGGCGCGCGATGGTCTGTTCTTCAAATCGTTCGCAGCCGTGCATCCGAAATTTCACACGCCCTATCTGTCGATCCTCATCCAATCCGGCCTCGCCATCCTGTTGACGCTGATCGGCGGTATCGAGCCGCTGCTGGGCTATTTCACGCTGTCCTATGTCTTGCAGAATGCATTGGTCTATGGTTCCATTTTCTGGCTGCGCCGTCGCCCCGACTATAACCCCGGCTATCGCACGCCCGCGTGGCGGTCCATGACGGGACTGGCTATCTTCAGCCAGTTATTTCTCGCCTATGGAACTTTTTTGACTTATTCATCAACCGGCGTGCTGGCATCGGTGGCATTGATCCTCTCCGGCGTGCCGGTTTATTTCTATTTCAGACTGCAGAGGCACCCTTGCGAAGGTGATAACCCTCCGCAAGGGCAAACCAACCACAATCCTGGAGGCGATTCATGCGCAAAATGACTTTTTTGATCCTTCTTTTTATCAGCTGTGCCCTTCAGGCGCAATCCATTCTCCAGCAAGCCGCCCGATTGGAAAAAGAAGGGCATCTGGTTCAAGCACAAAAATTGTTGACACAACACGCCAATCAATCCGGAATGGATGAGAAAGAACAATCACAGCTGCTCTTCGCGGCCGAACGCCTGAGGCGTTTGCCGCAGGACTATGGCCTCACCCGCGAAAAGCTGGTCTCTGCGCTCGAAAAGAGCATTCAAGGATTTGCGGCCTCCGAGATCGATGCCTGGGAAAAATCCGGCCGCCTGGATTTCATATGGATCGAAGGGGTCAAATATTATCATAACTCCAGCCGCAGCAACCTCTTTTTCCGCTATCCCGATCTCAAGGCGCGGCGGCTCAATTCCGATGACGACAGCGAATTCGAGCACACTATTCTGGCTTATTGCCGCGAGGTCAAGGCAGCCGGGGAAAAAGCCCTTGACCGGCTGGTGCTGCCCATGCGATTCCGCGCCACCATGCATATGCAGGTGCCGGCTGATGTGGTGCCGGCCGGAGAGACCGTGCGTTGTTGGCTGCCCTATCCGCGCGCCTATCCCTTCCAAACCGATATGGAAGTGATCGAAGCGTCCCCGGCTGTTGCCTGGATCAGCCAGCCGTTGAGCGACAGCCGTTCCCTCTATCTCGAGCAGAAGGCGCACGCCGGTCAGCCGCTCGATTTCAGCGTCCAGTTTGAATATACCTCCTGGGCGGTCAGCAATGAGATCGATGCCGGGAAAATCGAACCGTATGATGAGACATCTGGACTCTTCCGCCAATACACTGCTGAAAAGGCGCCGCATATCCTCTTCACCCCGGAACTGCGCCAACTGGCCCGGGAGATCACGCAGGGCGAAGCAAATCCCTATCTCAAAGCCCGGAAAATCTATGACTGGGTTAGTGAAAATATGGTGTACAGCTATATGATTGAGTATTCGCTCATCGATAATCTCAGCATGTATGCCTGGAAAAATCGTTACGGCGATTGCGGGGTGCAGGGATTGTTATTTATCACCCTGTGCCGCATAGCCGGGGTGCCGGCGCGCTGGCAGGGCTGCTGGATGTTCTTCCCGGGTGAAAAGACCATCCATGACTGGGCCGAATTTCATGTGGAACCCTATGGCTGGCTGCCGGTTGATCCCTACGAAGGCGGTTGGGCGGTGCATGAGATCACTTCGTTGTCGCAAGCGGACAAGCAGTTTTTGCGGGATTTTTATTTCGGCAACATGCCCGCCTACCGCATGGTTGCCAATGCGGATTTTTCCGCGCCGCTCTACCCGAAGAAAATACATTTTCGTTCTGATAGGGTCGATTTTCAGCGCGGAGAAATTGAGTGGAAGGGCGGCAATCTCTATTTCGATGAACGCTCTTTTTCCTGGAAGGTCGAAGCAATGGCCGCGAACGATTGATGGCTCATCGCCTGCTTGAGCCGCAAACGGGCCCATAGGGAGATGGCATAAAGCAGTACGCCCAGCGCCAGCACGAATTCAGCAGGCTCCTGATCCCGCCATTGAATGATGACGCCGATACGAAAGCCGGACCAGCCGAAATACTCGTACCCGTAATAGGCGAAAAAAAGAAAATAAGAATAGATGATCATGACTGGCAGAGGATAGGGCAGGAGATACCAGCCGGGGGTCAAATGAACGAGCTTGCGGAACCAGGTTCGCGACCATGGCGCGCGTTTGAAATAGGGAATGTAACGAATTGCCATGGCGGCTAAAAAACAAAAGACCGCCAGCAGATAGGCGTATTGAAAGCCGCGATGAAGTGGATTGATATTATGGATATTGGTTTCATGCTGTCTGTTAAGCACCTCCAGCGAAGGGGGCGTTGCCAGTGAGAAAATTCGCTGTCCCCAGCTGATCTCTTCCATGCTGAGCAAAAAGCAGACTATCGCAAAGAAGAAGAGCACCAGACTCTGCAGCGTTTCACAGGTGCGGTATCGTGCCAGCCCCAGACTCATAAAAAGAAAGACGCATAAAAAATAGAAAACTGATTGTGAATACTCGAAAAGGCCGTCCTCACGGGAAATGGCGACGTAAAGATCAAATTCGAAAATACGGATCAAGAGAATGATGATCATGATGAGGAAGGATGCGAAAAGAATGCCCGCACGGATGTGTTGAGCACGATGAAGTATCCATTTCCAGTTTGCCGCCAACATTTTTCTCTCCTGCCAGTGCCCTTTTGAGTAATATAAACAGCAACAGGCGGCGATGCAAATACTTTCCACATTAATTTATAAAAAATCTTTATTTACAGGGGACTCCATGAAAACAAAAAACCTCTTTCAACGAATCAAGCCGGCGTGGTCGGGTAAATCCGCCCTGCTGTTGTTGTTTCTCGTCTTGCCGAACAATAGCGCTGCCCAGGTTTACACCGTAGAGAACGGCCCGCCCATGGGCTACGTTCTCAGGGAGCAGCAGCGCTTTTTCGCGATCGGCGCGCCCGTCAACGGCCTCAATCCCAAGGTGGTGGATGAAACGGCGTTTTCAAGCCTGAAGGAGATGTTCAATGCGTTATGGCTGCAGGTTCGCGATATCGATGACCGCTCCCATCTCTACCCCAATGGCATTTTCACCAGCCTCGATTACGTCCACCATGACGAAGGCGTTTTTTTGGCGGGCGATCTGCCGTACCGCCTGAAAACTTACCGGGGCGCAATCATCGACACGAACCAGGACGGGGTTTTTCAACCCAGTGAGCAGCGCTCCGCCCCTGCCCGCGTCACCCGCGAGGGCGCTCGCGGTGTGATGCAGACGATTTACCAGCTGGTGAATCCACCGGGAGGCCCGAGACGCAGCATGATCTATTTTCTCATGGATGAACCCGATACCGGCAATGCCACCGAGCGGGATTGGGCATTTTCAGAGACGCTGTTGCAGCGCTTTTATGATCACCGCAAAGAGGGCCTGCTCACCTACATCGATCTGGGACCGGTCAGCGGCAGCAAATGGCTGTATGAAAGGCAATATCCGTATCAGGCGGCTGACCGGGGCGATGTCAATCCCTTCTCCCGGCTCCGCTTCAGCCATCCGGACCATGAAAGCAATGTGCGGCGCACAACGGCCGCCTACGCCGCAGCCACGGACATCATCGGCCTCAACTCCTACGATGCCACCAACCGTCGTCCAGCCCTTTTAGGGGAAGCAGTAACCTGGATGCAGGAGAGTTCCGGACAAAAACCGGTGTGGCCCTGGGTCTCCGGAGAACCTTTTCGCTACACTTCGGTCCTGGATATGTATGAGCGCATCCGGCCGCAGGTCTATGCCGCTGTCATCCATGGCGCGTCGGGTATTTTCTTCTACAACGATCAAGGCGCCATCGCCAAGTGTGACAGCAGCACCCTCTTCCTCGACCGAATGTTCGATCTGGTGAAGGAGATCCATCTTTTTAAAACGCTCTTTGAAGAGTTTACATCGACGGAAAGCAAATATGCCGCCAATTTGCATTACCGGTTGTTTAATCGGGAGACCCGTAATTCGCGCGCCAGTTTTTATGTTCTGATGAATCCGGGAGGCCAGGCGCAAACCGTAAGAATCGCATCGTTCACTCCCTTCATGCTCGCCGGCCTCGATGCCGGGGTGTGGTTCGCCCGCGATGACCGGACCCTGGTGCGGCTTTCATCATTGGATAATCTATCCTTCGAGGTTCCGACGAACAAGGTTTTTCCCGCCACCGTGGCGCAGTGGAATATTCGTATTGCCAGCAAGTGCAGCATCAGCCGCCAGAAACAGAAAGCCAAACTGGGACTGTATGGTGTGCTGATGAAAGATGAAAACAGCACACCAGGTGATGGCTGCTGGATCGAACAGTCGGTGAACGTTGTGCCGGGGCAGATGTACGAGGCACAGGCCTGGCACCTGGCGGTCACGGGCAAGGCGCAAACTGTTGCGCTGTTGTTCCATGATGAGGCCGGCAAGCTGCTGCTGGAGAAGGAAACAGCTGCGCCATTGACCACGGCCGCCTGGAGTCTGGTGAAAGCCCGGGCCGAAGCGCCTGCGGCCGCCGCCAAAGTGACGCTGCGGCTGCATAGCGGCGCCGGAACCAGCACCGGATATTGGGATGATGCGATGTTGAAAATGGCCCGTAAATAAAACGGGTATGATAGTCGCTGCAATCATACCCTCGACAACCCGCATTAACCGGAATAAAAAGCCGGACCCCTCTGTGGAGTCCGGCTTTTCTTGCCCCTTTTTCCTGAAAAAAATCTATTATACGGCAAACAACTCGATTTGTGCTCAATGAAACACCCCTGCGAAGGTTGTAGATCTTCGCAGGCAGCGAGCTATCGCATGATTGAAGAATAGCTAGTTGCTGTAGGGCCCGAGATAGTAAAGCACAGCACAATTGTTGGGATTGTTGGTCGGCGATTGCCAGACATTGAAAATATTGAATCCATCGGTATCATCTGAATTGACGCAGATGGCGATGTAATCATTGGCATTCGCTTTAAAGATGCCGGTTACCTGGGTGACCAGATTGCCGGCGCCTGAGGTATTGATAAGCCCGGTGCCTTGTGCGACGATGCTCACCGGATCTGTGATATTTGCAATGGCAGTGCTCTTGCAAATGTACGGACAAATATATTTACCCGTGCCGATCTCTGTCACGGTTATGGTGGCTTGCATCACATACATTCCAGTGGCGGGCGCACGGAAACAGTAGTAAGGGGATCCGGTCACGGCATTGCCAAGATTCCATTCAGTGGTGGACATGAGTACGCGATGCAACTCATGAGGTAACGAAAGATCAATATATTGAGTTGTTCGTTGGGCGAGCTTGGCATTGATGCGCTGCGGTCCGCCATCCACGATGTTGGTGATGCGCCCTTCGGTATTGACGGTTATATCCGCCATATAATAGGTTTTGGCCTGTTGTGCCGTGAGCAAATCTGTTAATCCGACTGTTGCCGTTGCAGCACCCGTATAGGAAAAATCTTTTATCCCGTTCCCTTCACTCAAGGTGGCATGGCTGTGGTTGGCAGCGGCGAAATCTGTCTGTGCTCTCCATGTCAAAGTGCCAGCGGGGCCGTTGTTGGCGAGCAAACTGGCCTGAGTGGCTGCGGTTGCGGGCCAGGTATAGTCGATGTTGCGGATTTTGCCGAGATTGCCGATTAATTGTGTTGCCCCGGATACATACAGTCCACTGGCTGGCGGTTCATTGCTGAAGCTGCTGGAGATGACCAGGCTGCCCATTTTAACCGGTTTGGCACCACCGGTATCATCCACTAAATGCAGCGCCGCCTGGCTGCCGCGGATGTGGTTGAGCCGCACGATTCCCGCAACATCCAATTCAGAACTTGCATTTGGCGTGGATGTACCGATGCCGACTTTTCCACTCGTGGAAACCCATAGTCCTTCATTGCCGCCATCATTGGAGATCCAGTAGTTGCCCATCTTGAGGTTTTCTTCGGCCGTGTGATTGCCGAGATCATCGCCGACGCCCGTGCCCACCGATGCCCACGTCAGGACGCCATTTCCGTCGTTTTTCAAGTAACCATTGGCATTGGACAGCGGCATCGTGTAATAGCTGCTGCCGAAGTTTATTCTTAAACCCGACGACTGAACCTGCCCGGCCGCATGCAGTGTCGATTGGGGATTGGTGACTCCAATGCCCACGCGGGTAATTCTTGACGGCCCAAGTGACATTTGTTCAATGCGCATCATTTCATTATTATCAGCGTCTTTGAACAGCACTTGTGCTTCGGCTGCAGTGAAAACAAGCATACAGGTAAGATATAAGGTCAACAGTAAAAATTTACTTCTCATGGCAAACCTCCTTTTTTCGGAAATATTAGACAAAAATCATGCCAGAAGAATATGCGCAGGCTTCTATGCCGGGGTGTTCGCGCCAGGTGAGGCAGGAGAGCTTAATTTAATAATTATCAAATAGAAATGCTTGTCTTTGCTGGTGGGCTACGAATAAGATAATCGACTGATTGTCCATAAAATGTGACAATGGAATTTTTCGGGTGAAATGACGATAACAAATGGTCATTTCACCACATCTGAATGGAGTAGGCAGGACTGCCGATTATTTGCCAGTCATTCTTCGCGCCAGTTCATCGACAAATTCCTGCGGATTCTCAAATTGCATGGCCAGTTTTTCCATGGGGCAGGGACCGCTTTGATCGCGGTTCATGATCTGCGGAAGGATGCGCAAGGCGTGATACGCGATCTGGAATTGTTCCAGAATTTCGATGGCGGAGCGGCTGATCAGAGGGGTGATGATCTTGGCCACGCGTCCCTGCGCACACAGCATGGCCGCGGCCCGGCCGACGATCTTGTCGATGACAACGCTGCCCGCCATCTCCACAGGATGTTGCTGCAGACAGGTGAACAGAGGCTTGAGCATGGGTTCAGTGGAAGTAAAAAAGACCACGCCGTCTTTTTCAACCTGCAACGAAAGTTCCGCCTCCTGCAGCGCATTTATTTTTTCCCGCCAGTCCTTCATAAGATAATCCTTCTTCCTGACCTGCATTATTCATAAACAACATAAGGAGCAGCTTTAATTATTTTATAACACTCAGACATTATACTGTAATCTACCAGCAAGACCATGAAGTGCACGAGGATAATTTGTTAAATTTAAATATATAAAATAATTATCGAGTCTTTTTGCTTCTTGTTCTTCGTGAGCTTTGTGGTCAGGAATTGTTCAGGTTACGTGACATCCTGTTAGAAAAAAGCGGCGTGCACTTGCGCACGCCGCGTACATCGTCTTGTGGTATCCGTATCCAGGTAGTACCTCAGGCAGTGCGGTACGGCAGATATTTTGGCTCCCACATGGCGTTCATGATCATTTGCAGCAGTTTCTCGTCGTCCGCGCGCACGCCCAGACCGCTGTCCCGGGCCTCTTTGGCCACGGCAAGGGCCACTTGGGCCGAGACGTAACGGATTTTATCAATCTTGGGCAGCAAGCGTCCTTTTTTAAGCTCATCGGCCGGAACCAGTCCACTCAAAGCTTCGGAGCCAGCCATGAACATGCGGTCCGTCACCTTGGGTGTGCCGGACACCAGCGCACCGAGCCCCACGCCCGGGAAGATGTAGAGGTTGTTGCACTGCGATACAATCTTTTCTTCATTGTTGAAAATGACCGGTTTGAAGGGGCTTCCGGTCGCCACCAGACAGTTGCCATTGGTCGCCTGCACGACCTGTTCGGGTGTGCATTCCGCTTTGGTATTGGGATTGGAGAGCGGCATGATGAGCGGCATGTCTCCGTTGGCCACCATGGCTTTGAGAACCTCTTCATTGAATGCGCCGGCTTGTCCGGTCACGCCGATGAGCACCGTGGCTTTGGCATTGATCACGGTTTCCAGCAGGGTGATATGATTGCGATCCGCGACTTTCCAGTTGGCCACGAAGGCCGGATCCTTGGCGAAAATTTTCTGCTCAGGGGTCAGTGTCATACCTTGAAGGTTCAGGCCGTCTTTGTCCACGCCAAAGATGCGATCGCAGGCTTCGCGCTCGCTCAGTCCTTCCTTCATCAGACCTGTTTTAATTTGCATGGCGATGCCCAAACCCGCCTGTCCCTGGCCGAACATGACGAAACGCTGATCGCTGAGTTTCTGTTTTTTGATCTTCATGGTGGAAAGGAGAACCGCGGTTCCCACCGAACCGGTCCCCTGAATATCGTCATTGAAAGAGCAGACGCGTTCGCGGTAGCGCTCCAGCATGCGGAAGGCATTGTTTTTGCCAAAATCTTCCCATTGCAGCAGGGCATTGGGGAAATGGCGGCGGACGCCGGTGACGAACTGCTCGATGATGTTGTCGTACGCCTCTCCGTAAAGCCGCTTTTGCCGCAAGCCAATATAGAGTGGATCGGCCAAAAGTTCTTCATTGTTGGTGCCGACATCGATCTGTATCGGGAGGCAGTAGGCGGGATGCAGGCCTGCTGCGGCCACATACAGACTGATCTTGCCAATGGGGATGCCCATGCCGTTGCTGCCCAAATCACCCAGTCCGAGGATGCGTTCACCATCGGTCACCACGATGAGCGAAACGTTGGAGAAGGGCGCGTTTTCCAAAATGCGGTCGATGTGATGGATATTGTTGGCGGTCACATAAAGGCCGCGGCGTCTGCGGAAAAGATGGCTGAATCTTTGACACGCCTTGCCCACGGTGGGTGTGTAGACGATGGGCAGCATCTCTTCCAGATGATCGAGCATCAAGGCATAATAAAGCGTTTCATTGCGATCCTGCAAAGAGAGCATGTAGATGTATTTTTCAAGATCGTCACTTTTGGTGGAAAAGCTTTCGTAGGTGCGCTCTTTTTGCAGTGTCAGGGTCGAAATTCCTTCCGGCATTAATCCACACAAATCCAGGGTATGCCGTTCTTCTTCGGGAAAAGCAGTCCCCTTGTTGTAAATGGGGTGCTCGGTCAGAAACATGCCTTTGAAAGGCACTTCAACATACTCTTCACCGCTGAAACGGTCGGTCCGTTTGGAATACGTCAGCATAGCATCTCCCTTCTGGGAATACATGAGAATCCGCGAAACGTTCCATGATATTTTTCAACTACAAGATACTAATTCCTGAATTTCCAGTCAAGCTGAACATCGTGCTGCCGCTATTTTCTCCTTGCTGCTTTTACAAACAATTCTTATTTTAGCCAAAGCGTTGCATGTTTCTTATGGCATCGAGAATGGGACGATATGGTTACCGTGCGGCAAATGGCACCTGAAGATTTGCTGAGCATCAATCCGATGCTGGTGCGCGCCTTTACCCAGGCGCGCCGCGATGATGGCTATGCCAGGCCCGAGATACCGCTGTGTACGATGGAATTCTTGCGTTTTTATCTCGAGGAGACGCCCGCCGCCTGCTGGGTGGCAGAACAAGAACGCCATATCCTCGGCGCTGTGTTCGGCCACTGCTGGGGCGCCAACGGCTGGATTGGCCCCCTGGCGGTCGCCCCCGAATGGCAGCACCAGGGGCTTGGCCAGGCGCTCATGGCCGCTGCGTTAACCTCTTTACACGATGCCGGATGCTCCGGTGTGGGACTGGAGACCAGTCCTCGCAGTGTACGCAATATCGCTTTTTATTTGCGTCTTGGTCTGGTGGCTGGACCGCTTATGTGCGATCTCGCTTTCTCTCTCAAAGAGCGCCCCAAAGAGGACCCTTCGCTGCATCTGCAAACCTATTCGCGCAACCCGGAAATGCTCAGTGCTATCACCGCGCCCCTGCTGCCTGATCTTGATCTCCATATGGATTATCTTCATATCGCACGTCATTTGCAGCGTTGGGCGTTCGGAGAGTCCTACCTTCTCTCCGGGACAGCGGGCGACGAGGCTTTTGCGGCAGTTCAACATGCCACCATCTCTTCACGGGAGATGCAGGGCGTCGCCCGGGTGCTGTGTTTTGCCGGCAGCCGCACACTGACACTGCAGCGGATGAGTGCGTTTTTAACCGCCATTGCGCAGACGGCGGGTGCCACTTATATCACCATGCGGGTCCCTGTTTATCATCATGCCCTGATCACGGAATTCTTGACACGAGGATGGCGACTGGTCAAATCGCATCTCAGGATGTATGAGCCAGGCGCCGCTTCGCCGCAAGCGCAAAGCGGCATCCATTTAAACAAATGGGATTAATTATGAAACCGGGATTTGGCTATATTTTCAATATTCAGGACAAATCGGTGCAAAGCCTGGATCATCTTCCTGTGAATGCTCAGGAACTTACAGACGAGCGGTTTGCCTGGCTGGATATCCCCAGCCTGTCCGCCGCCGACCTGGAACCCTGGCTTGTGCAAGCCGGACTGGGCGATCTCGAAATCGCGGATTGGCGGCGCCATCGTGAAACACTCGGTTATGTGCATCGGCAAAAACTTCTTTTACAGTGGGTGAACTGCTGCTGGATGGAAAAGGGGCAGCTCATCATGGCGCCGCTCTGCATCCTGATGACGCCTTCGTTCATTGTCACGGCCCATGACCGGGAACTGGTACCAGTGCAGCAGACGCGGGCCTTGTGCGAAGAATCGTTTCGTTCAGTCGGAAAAACACCGGGTTTTGTATTTTTTCTGCTGTGGGATCAGATCATGGATTCGTACTTGCCGCTGTTTGCGGCGCTGGACGACCGTCTGGATGAGCTGGAGGAAACGTATCTCTTCGGTCACAGCGAGCACAGCGTTTTTGAACAAATTATCAATTGCAAACGCATGATCCGCCAGGTCAAGCAGAACATCACGCCCATGCAGCGCATTTTCCGTCACCTCGTCAATATCAAGCTCGACCTGATCAGCGAAGAGTCGAAAAAATATCTGCAGGGATTCTATGATGATACCGACCGCCTCAACAACATGCTGGATGTGCTCCAGGAGCGCAGTCATACGACGATGGATGGTTATAATTCGCTGGTTTCACAACAGACCAATAATTCCGTGCGCGTATTGACCATTATCACCACGATCATGATGCCCCTTTCCCTGATCGCGGCGATTTACGGGACCAACTTTAAGTATGTGCCGGAGTTTGAGTGGCGCTATGCCTATTTCGCCTTTTGGATGGTGCTGTTGCTCCTGGCTGCATTGATGGTTTATCTGCTGCGGCGGAAAAAATGGATTTAACCTGTTCTATTCATAAACCGCCGAGCGCGCCGAGGCCGCTGAGCTATTTTTATTATGATTATCGAGATATTTTTTAATCGAATTTTATCTCATTCATCAAAATTGTTATCGATGCCATTTTTATGTTTTTCTTTTCTTTGCGTACCTCCGCGTCCTCGACGGTGTATAATCCAGGTATACAGGAGGGCTGGGAAAAGCTGCTTACTTTTTCTGTTGCAATTAAGGACAAAACTCGTTACTTTTATTAAAAATAAATCTGAATACCTGTCATTCAAAAGGAACACGCATGGGTAAGGCCATAGAAATCACAGATGCCACGTTTGCGAAGGAAGTGTTGCAGTCGGACATACCCGTCCTGGTGGATTTTTGGGCGGTATGGTGTGGCCCCTGTAAAATGATCGCTCCGGTCGTCGAGGAGATCGCCGTTGAAAAGGCTGGCAAATTGAAGGCCGGCAAGATCGATGTCGACAAGAATCATCAAGTTGCCACTCAGTTTGGCATTCGCAGCATCCCCACACTGCTCCTTTTCAAGGGCGGGCGCGTGGTTGAGCAGATCGTTGGTGCGGTTTCAAAATCCAGTCTGTTGAGCAAACTCGAACCTCATCTCTAAAAGAAGTTTTCATGGAAAACACATATGCACTCATCATGGCCGGAGGCGTTGGCAGCCGCTTCTGGCCCAGGAGTCGCAAAGCGCTCCCCAAACAATACCTTCCGTTGTTGGGGAAAGAGACACTGATCCAGGCTGTTTGTCACCGTTTGCAGGTTTTCCTTCCCACAGAGCGCATCTTTATTGTTTCCACCAAATCACAACTGCCCTTGCTCAAAGAACAATTGCCGTGGTTTAAATCTTCTCGTCTCATTGTGGAACCGTTCGGTAAGAATACGGCACCCTGCATCGGACTGGCCGCTCTTCATCTTCACTATCTGAATCCGGAGGCGATCATGATTGTTCTGCCTTCGGATCATCTCATCAATAATACCGAAAAATTCACCGAATTGCTGGATGCCGCCGTGCGCATCGTGTCGCAGCATCCGGAAGCCCTGGTGACCATCGGTATCGAACCCACCTATCCCGCCACCGGGTACGGGTATATTCAGCGCGGTGAAGAGTTCAGCACAGCGAGCAACAGGGCTTTTCGCGTACGAGCCTTTGCGGAAAAGCCAACCCAGGAGGTGGCGGAGCAATTTTTCTCAACCGGAGAGTTTCTCTGGAACAGCGGCATTTTTGTCTGGCGCGCCAGCACCATCCTGCAAAACATCGATGCCTTGATACCGGATTTATCGGCTGGATTGCGCGAGATTCGTCAGGCGATGGGGACCGACCAACTTGCGGCCGTCACCGAAAAGGTGTATAAGCAGATTCATAGCGATTCGATCGATTATGGCATCATGGAACACGCCAGCAATGTCATCGTGCTGGAAGGTAATTTCGGATGGAGCGATGTCGGCAGTTGGGAGGAAGTCTATAATATCTGCAGCAAGGACGAAGACGGCAATGTGATCATCCGGGATCCTGTTGTCAGGAATGTAAAGAACAGCTATATTGAAAGTAGCGGCCGAACCATCGCTGTCATCGGCGTGGAAGATCTGATCATTGTGGATACTCCGGACGCCTTGCTGATCTGCCGCCGGGACCAATCTCAGGATGTCAAATGGGTCGTGGAAAAGCTCAAGCACAGCGGATTACAAAAATTACTCTAGATATGAGCGAGGAGGAGGTCCTTCTCGCGTTGGAAACGCTGGCAAAAGCACTGGAAATTGAAATTCGCTATGAAAAAGGCGATTTCCTCGGCGGTTTGTGCAGAGTGGAAGGACAAAATCTCCTTCTCGTGCAAAAAAATGAAACCTGCAGCCGCAAGATACAACTCCTCGCACGCGAATTGGGCACGTTCAATCTGGATAATGTCTACGTGCTACCCGCCTTGCGTGAACTGATCGAAAGCGAATCTGCAACCGCGGCAGAACGGATTAAAAAAAGAATTTCACCACGGCACTGAATGCCCCCATTTCAGGCCGCGGAATCAGGATTTGTCTCAATTTTTACAATCCATCTCTCAGGAGGGAGACTATGCATAGAAGTGAGCTTGCCAAATACTTTAAAGACAACTTGTTTGTCGCCAATCTGAAGGCCAGGAGCAAGGAGAGCGCCATCGCTGAATTGCTGGATCTTTTTGTCACTGAAAAGTACATCCGCAACCGCGATATCGTCCTCGAGATGCTGCATCAGCGCGAAACGCTGGGCAGCACCGGCATCGGCAAAGGCGTCGCCATCCCGCACGGACGCACCACCGCGGCATCCGAGGTGCTCATCGCGTTTGGTAAAACTGAAAACGGTATCGATTTTGACGCCATCGATGACAAACCGGTGCATCTCTTTTTCATGGTCATCGCCCCTCCAAACGATGAAGGCAACGTCTATTTGCCCATTCTGGGGTCGCTGGTCACCATCCTGAATGAAAAGAGCAACCGGGACAAGCTGCTCAAGGTGACAACTTTTACTGATTTCATGGCACTAATAAAGGGGGAATGAGCAATGGTAAAAAAGGATTTGGAACTGCTTGTCTCCCTGCAAGATATTGACCTGATGGCCGAAGAAGTGGGTGAGATGGAAAAGCTGGGATTTTCTGTTTCCGGCTACAGTGAACTGAAAAAAGCGCGCGAGGAACTGGCCGCCAGCATCAGCAAGCCCCTGCTGTTCCGCTATGAGCGTCTGCGCGCGAAACTCAAACGAGCCATTGTGCCGGTGAAAAATGACATCTGTCTGGGTTGTTTTTTGCGCCAGCCGACTTCGATCGGGGTCAAGGGCCGGGAAGATGAGGAGATTTTCACCTGCGAGAATTGCGGCCGTATGCTCTATTGGCTGGATTGATCATATTGATGACATCATCATAAAAAAAGGCTGAGCACCCAAGTGCACAGCCTTTTTTTTATGATCTTGTGGCATCATCTTCAGATAATGCCCACCTGTTTTCCGATTTTTCCGCACAGCTCAAGGACTTTATCCAATTCTTCATCCGTGTGTGTGGCCATATAACTGGTGCGAATCAGGGATTTTCCCGGAGGCACCGCCGGACTGATCACCGGATTGGAGAAGATTCCGTTCTCGAAAAGCAGACGCCAGAAGCCAAACGTCTTCTCATCATCGCCGATGAGCAGCGGGATGATGGGTGTTTCGCTGACGCCGATATTGAAACCAAGCTCTTTATACCCTTTTTGCATTTTGCGGACGTTTTGCCACAGCCGTTCGCGCCGTTCTGGTTCTTTTTGCAGGATATCCAGCGCCGTGATGACGCTTGCGACCGCGGCCGGCGGCGGGCTCGCCTGAAAGATCAAGGCGCGAGAGACGTGTTTGATATAGTGCAGCACGTCCTCGGAACCGGCGATAAAGCCGCCGATCGAAGCGAAAGATTTGCTGAAGGTGCCCATGATCAGGTCGACTTCGTTTTGCAGGCCGAAATGCTCGGCGGTGCCGCGGCCGTTGGGGCCCAGTACGCCGATGGAATGGGCATCATCGATCATCACGCGGGCTCCGTGCTTTTTCGCCGCTTTCACCAGATTGGGCAGATCGACGATATCGCCTCCCATGCTGAAGACGCCATCACTGACGATGAGGACGCCCTGCTCTTTTTTGTTATTGGTGAGGAGACGATCGAGATCCGCCATATCGTTATGACGGTATTTCAAAGCGCGGCCAAAGGAGAGCCGCGTGCCGTCGACGATGCTCGCATGATTCTCGTTGTCGCCGATGACCAGATCTTTACTGCCGACTATGGCAGAGATGGTGCCCTGGTTGGTGGTGAAGCCGGTGGAAAAAATCAACGCGGCCTCGGTTTGCATGAATTCTGCAAG
>CAUJEL010000045.1 GCA_963169875.1 Candidatus Zhuqueibacterota bacterium | reverse complement strand
CGCAATCAATTTGACGCTTTTTTTCTCACCGAACACAACCATCACACGACCACCCTGGCGCTGGTTCAGGAGCAAAAAGACGGCATTCTGCCCGCGCATCCCCTGATGATGGCGGGACAGGAGTATTCCGCAAGCAACCATCTGCTGCTGCTCGGCCTCACCAGACCGTTTGACAGCAAGGATTATTCCGATGAGGCGGCCATCGATTCCGCACACGCCCAGGGCGGCGTGGCGGTGCTGGCGCACTGGTTTGCCCCGGTGAAAAATACGCGCCCGCTGCTGCACTATGTGAGCGCCGGCGTCGACGGATTCGAAATAGCCAATCAGGCGGAAGGCATCTATTATCCGGGACGTTACCTGCAGCAACTTTACACCGTATCGCGGGAACAGAATCTGCTGCTCATGGGCAACAGCGATTATCACGGCTATGGGCCCGCCTGTTTCAGCTGGAATGCGCTGCGCATCCCGGGATGGCGACAGCTTACCAGAGCGGAAAAAGAATCCTCCATTATGGAAGTGCTGCGCAGCCGCGATCAGTCCAGACTTCAGGTCTTACTTTATCGCGATCGCGAACGCATCGCTTCGGGCCTGCTCTGGCTGAGCCCCTTCATGACCTTCATCGACTATTTCCGTTCGTTGAATTTCCTCCAGGTGCTGTCCTGGCTGCTGTGGTTTGCCGCCCTGCGAATCCTGATTCTCAATGCGCCGCGCATACCGGATCCCCTGCGTTTGCGCTATCAGACGCCGGATATCCTGGCCATTCTCGGCGCAGGTTCAGCCGCCATCACGCTCCTGTTTGGACTGTGGATGCTGGTGCAGACGCCGCTGTTGTTGGACGAAAACAAGGTGTTCCTGGAGTACGGCGGCTGGCTGACCGCAGTGGGCATCTTGTTGTTTTTTTACTGTATAAATCTTTTAAGAAAAATAAAAAAAATGCAGCTTTTTTAAACAACTCCTTGCGCAAAAAGAAACAACTGCCCGTATAAATAGGAAACACTAAATCAGTAGGCATCTGAAAGATCAGTGTGAGGTCATCAATGGAGATCACCGAGATCAGCATCAGGCTCAGGAATGAAAGCAAACTCAAAGCCTTTGTCAATGTCACGTTCGACAACCAATTCGCGGTCAAAGGCTTGAAGATCATTCAGAGCAAGAAAGGTTTACTGCTGTGCATGCCCTCGCGCAAGTCCGAGGACGGAATGCAACGCGACATCGCACACCCCATCACCAAAGATTTTCGCAACCGGCTGGAACATGAGATTCTGGCTGAATACGAACGCGTTGAAAAACGCGCCGAACGCGGCGAACTCGTCTATGATGAACACGGCAGCGAAGAGTGGGCTTATGTAGATGACGAGCTGTAAAGGAACCTAGCTCACCCCAGACCACCAGCATCCGGGTGGAAGATCTATACCCCAGCGAACATCAGAGGGACTCCGAGTCAGAAAATAGCGGCGCGCCGCTTGTGCTCCTGACTCGAAAATCCCGAGGAGGTTCGCTTTTTTATTTTCCCTTTTGACAAAATAGCTGTTAACTTTTTTTTCTTTGCAGTGTCTAATAGAGTGTCCGATCATCAGGCAAGGGAGATAATGGACTCACAAGAACGAAACTGGATACTGCGCGCGCAGCAAGGCGATCTGCTGGCATTTGAACAGCTGGTCATTCAACACGAATCGTTTGTGATGAAACTCATCGCCAGCATGGTCTGGTCCCGCGAAGACGTCGAGGATGTCTATCAGGAGACCTTTATGCGCGCCTTCAGCCACCTCAAGGCCTTTCGTTTTGAAAGCGCCTTTCGCACCTGGCTGACCAGAATTGCTGTGCACCAGTGCCTCAACAAACGGCGGCAGCTGCGCTGGCGCAATCGCTTCACCCTGCGCCTCGCAGAGCCGGAGCAACCTGAGATGGCATACACGCCGCCCAGTCCCGAGCCGACGCCGGAACAGCTGACCATGAATGCGGAAGTGTGGCAACATCTGCAGCGCACGCTGGCAAGGCTTCCGGAAAAACAGCGCACCGCCTTCATCCTGAAATATGTGAATGACTGCAGCCTCAAGGACATCGCCGAGATTCTCGGCAGCACGGTGGGTACCATTAAAACCGATATTTTCCGCGCCATGCAAAAGGTCAGACAATCCATGCATCAGCAATTTTCATGATTCGAGGTTCATGTATGAAACCATGTGAGCACATGAAGGACTATTTGATGTGGCATGCCTGCGACGAGCTCGATGCAAAACGGCAGCAGGAGGTCACGGATCATCTTGAAACGTGTCCCGGCTGCCGCGAGGAAGTGGCGCGCCTCCGCATTCTGACGCAGATGCTGAGGTCGGGTGCCGCCCCGGAAATCGATGGTGTAACTCAAGCGCAGCTGCGCCAAAGCCTGCTGCAAAAATTGGCTGCCAGGCCGCAGCGTCCGGGAGCTGTGCGTCCCTTTGGGGGCGGTTTATTCCAGCCGGCGCCGCTCATCCAGGCGGCTGTCGCCATGCTGCTGGTGGCATTTGGATTCTGGCTCGGCCAGATGCGCATCCGGAGTACGGAAACGAATACACCTCTGCAGACCCTGCTAACCGGGATTCAGCCCATCCAGTACCAGCAGCAGGCGATCCATCCAACCCTGGCGGGCATCGACAAACTGCGCTACAATCCCAAAACCGGCGAAATCGAAATCCAGTACAATACCATCAACGACATCACGTACCAGGGCTCGGTGTACCAGCCGCAGGCACAACAGCTGCTGGCGCAAGCCATGATCCGGGAAGAATCCCCCGCGGTACGGTTGCATGCGGTCAAGGCCGTCAGCGGCATCGTCAATCAGGAGGGCGAACTCACAGATGAGCTGATGCAATCCATGGCTGATCTGCTGCAAAAGGAGCAGAATCAGGGCGTACGCCTGGCAGCTCTGCGCGTGCTGAAATCAGTCCCCCTGACCGAAACCAGCCAAAAAATCCTTGTGCAGATACTGCTCTACGATGAAAACATGGCTTTACGTATTGAAGCGTTTGAAAGTCTTTATCAAAATCACCTCCAGGAAAGCAGCCTCACCCCCTTTCTCAGGAGCATGGAACAAGACACCAGCAGTTATTTGCGCTATCGCGCCACACAGCTGCTGAAACAGATGCAAGCTGAAAACCAACCGGTTAAATCAGCTCAATTGAGCAGGGAGAACTAACATGAATAAGCCCGGTTACATCACCTTGATCATGGTTAACATGCTCTGCGTCCTGTGCACCCTGGCATCCGGCCAGACCATCACAGGCGACCATGATGATTACAGGAGCACGATCACCAGGGAATACAGCGTACAACCCGGCGGAAATTTGATTTTAATTTCCAGCAATGGGGATATAACGGTCTCATCCTGGAACCAGAATAATGTGCAGATCGTCCTGAACGTCCGCATGGATGTTTACACGCAGGACGAAGCCAGGGCCATTGTGGAAAAGCTCACACGCGGTTTTTCCCAGACGGGCAGCACGATCACGGTCTCCAGTGAGGATATGCGTCATAGCGGTGAAAATGACTATATAATCAAAGTGCCATCCCGATTCAACCTGGATTTGAAAACAGCCGGCGGCGATGTCTCCATTGAGGACGTTCAAGGCAATGTGAAAGCCATGACATCCGGCGGCGACCTGGCGTTAGCGAAGCTCAGCGGCGACATCGACGTCCAGACATCCGGAGGTGATCTCGATTTTGAAACCATTTCAGGGACGCTCGAAGCGTCCACTTCCGGGGGGGATGTCACAGCCATCGGCATCGCCGCTCAGGGCAGTATCAATACCTCCGGCGGAGACATCACACTGGAAAAGATCAGTGGTAAAATGAAGGTCAATACATCGGGCGGAGACATCTCCTTGCAGAGCATCAAAGAAGATGTAATGGCCAATACCTCCGGAGGCGATATCACGCTCACCGAGTTTGACGGCAAGGAAGCCTCGCTCAATACCATGGGCGGCGATCTGGTGTTCGAGCGCTGCAGCGGCCGCATCCAGGGCAACACCACCGGCGGCGATATCTCCGGAACGGATTTGGATGGTGCAGTCCATGTGAAAACCATGGGAGGCGAAATCGAATTAAAGGGATTGCGCGCGCCGGCAACCGCGGCAACCACCGGCGGGGATATCCATGTCGAACTCACCCTGAAGGATCTCAAGGCGCCGCATGCCCTCGATCTGGTGACCATGGGCGGAGATGTGACCGTGACCCTGCCCGCCGGACTGCCGGCCAGCATCGAGGCGGTCATCCATCTGCAGCGCGGCGAACGCTTCGGCACACGTCATGATATTTATAGCGATTTTCCGCTGAGCAAACAGATGCCGGACGAAACCAAAGGACGAATCCTGCGTAGTATAGGTGACATCAACGGCGGCGGCGACCGCGTCCATCTGGAAACAACCGGTGGCGATATTTATATAAAGAAAGCACAATAAGGAGGCATCATGAAGCATCTATATTTTATAGCGGGTTTGGCAGTACTCTTCCTGGCGGCGGGTCTGGCGCAGGCCGATATCGAGAGCACCGTGGAACGGCAGTTTTCCGTGCAAGCGGGCGGCAAACTCATAATCGACTCGGATCTGGGCAGCATCGAAGTGACGGCTGGCGCATCCGACAAGGTGGCGCTGACTGTGCACCAGAAAGTGGATGCAGGTAGCGCTTCGGCGGCAGAAAAATATTTGCGCGATCTCAAGCTGGATTTCAGCCAGACAGGCAATACGGTTACGGTGACCGCACGATACGATCGCAATAAATGGTTAAATTTTGGCAGCCGTCACCTCAAGCTGCGGTTCGTGGCGCAGGTGCCCGCGACTTTCAATGTCGATCTGAAAACATCAGGCGGCAGCATCTCCGTGGATGATTTGCAGGGAGAGGCAGTCAGCAAGACATCCGGCGGCAGTTTGAACTTCGGCAATATTACAGGACCGGTCAACGGCAAGACCTCGGGGGGCAGCATCACACTGGAGGGCTGCAAGGGCCAGGCGCTGCTCAATACCTCCGGCGGCAGCATCCGCGTTGGCCGCGTGGATGGCGAGGTTGAAGCCCATACCTCCGGCGGATCGATTCATATTGAAAAATCCAAAGGCCGTGTCGAGGCATCGACCTCCGGCGGCGGCATCAACGTTGAGGAAGTGTACGGCGAAATCGACGCCTCCACGTCCGGCGGCACGGTCTCGGCGACCATCCAGGAACAACCGGCTGGTCCCTGCCGTCTCAGCACCTCCGGCGGCAGCGTCAACGTCACCCTGGCGCCCCACATCAAAGCGGACGTGGATGCCAGCACCTCGGGCGGCCGCGTGCGCACGGATTTCGACGTGACGGTACGGGGTGAGATCGGCCGCTCGCACCTGACCGGCGAGATCAACGGCGGCGGACCGCTGCTGCATCTGCGCACCAGCGGCGGCAACATCAACATCAATAAAACCGCCAGTCATTGATTTATATTTGTATTGATCCTTTGGGCTGCTGCCTTCCCGGAGCAGCCTTTTTTATTAGGGGGGTGCGGCACAGAGGGGTTCCATCCTGGAGATGGGGCCCATCTGCCAACATTGGGGTCAGTTGTGCCCCGGCAGAAACAGGTGGAGCCAACCGTCGGTGATTTCTGTCAAATAATTGAACAATTTAATCCCCCCTGCAAAACAACTTCTTGCGATTTTGTCAATTTATACTATATTATTGACAGCCATGAGTCTTATCGTGGCAGATGCAGGACTTGCTATTACGCTGAAAAGTTATCCTCACGCCATACAGGGGTGAGATGCTCATATCGGGAGGAATCATGAGAAAATTAGTTGTTCTGTTATCCATGCTGGCGATCGCCGGGTGCAGCAGCAAACTGGTCCGGTTCGAACAATATTCGGTAGCCATGAACCTCAAAGTGGATGCGGACAGTTCCGTCTATCTCGGGGATGGCGATAAATTCAATGGTGTCCTCTTTTTGAACCCAATTTTTTCAGCTGAAGAGATGGAAGTGAGCCAGGTCAAGATCATTCAGAACTATGGCCGTTATTACGTGTGCGCGGAACAATTTAAAAATGTCTGGCAGATCGAGCCAAAATCGGATGGAATCAGCGGCAAGTACAAGGCGATCGATGTTACGCCGGAAGATGAAAGCGATGTCTTGAAAAATATCAGCTTCACCCGTTACGGCAATCCGGACAAAGCCTGTGTCCGTTTTCGCTTTAACGGCAAGGAAGTTTTCATCGACAAGAAAGGTGGATTGAATGAAGTCTGCGAATAAATGGCTGTTAGCTTTGCTGCTGCTGTGGGCGCCTCTGGTCTGCAGCCAGGATATCGAGACCTATTATGAGCAGGCCAAGGATGCGCTGAAATCGGCGGATCACCAGACCGCGCTGGAGCGGGTGGCTGCGGCCAGAGAGGCCATCAGCCAGGATCCACGGCTGGATCCCAACGGCGTCTTTATCAAAAAACTGCTACCGGTTGTCGAGGAAAACGGCCAGAACATGGCCGCCATCATGCTCGCGTTGGAAGAACTCTATCAGAGCGCTCAGGAGGGGCTGACCTTTGCCGATCTGAGTCCAACCGTCGAATCCGTGGAAAAATATTTTCAGCAGGCCAAAGAGGCCAGCGAGGATCTCACCCGTAAACGGGATGAGGTGCTGGCCTCGCGCGAGCTCGCACCCGAATATCGCAATGCAGTTTACAACGCCCCTGTCCTCGGGCAAATCGAGGCCCTGGCTTCCACCGGGATCATGCAAAAGCTGACGGAAAAATTCACCGGGATGGTGGGGGTTCTCACCGATTCTCTGGGCGCCGTCGATAACCGCTATAAAATGGCCGAAGTGCGGCTGCAGAAAATGATGAAATCAGCCGCCGCCAACAAATCAGAAATCGAAAAGGTCAAGAAAGAGATCGCCCGTCTCTCCGAGGAACGTCTCACCTATGTGAACACCATCTCCGAAATGCTGGCTGGCGAGGCCAGTGCCGAGATGGAACCCATCCGCGTCGCCCTCACCGATAACCAGGTGGATGATGTCTTTCGCGGCGTGATCCAATCCGAAATGAACCGCGTCCAGGCCGCCACGGACGTGGATTCAACGGCTTTCAAGGAAATGCTCAAAAACTATGAGCGCATCAAAAACTACAATCGGATTTTTGCGAAAAACAAAATAGCCCCTGACCAGTCCGCTCTGCTGGCCAGTTATGAAGCGGCGCTGAAAGCGGTGAAAATCGAGCAGCCCAAGAAGATCAACTGGACCATGATCTACGTCCTCGGCGCCATTGTGATATTGATCCTCTTTCTGGTGCTCTACAAATTCGGGGCCGGCAAGAAGACCAAGGCAACGACTTCTTTTTAAGTTTATCCATCGTACGGCCAGGCCCGGTGCAAAATCACACCGGGCTTTTTTTATGGTTGCCTTTCACACCCTCAATTTTTATATTCTGGCAAATCGAACCTGCGCGCACATCCTGGATAGCCGGAGAGAATTACAGAAGCTATTGGAAAATCGTTTGTTGAGATAAGATAGTTGCAGGGTGCGGTTCACCGCACCATTTTTACGTTGCTCACCTGGAAAACGCTTCATCCGGGGCCTTTGGATGAAACGTGACCATTTCCGCCTCGCTTGTAATTGTGCACGCGAATTCCCATCGCCATCATCGCAAGATTATTTCGCCAATGCCATCCCCAGATGCTCCAGCCAGCGTTTATAAGCCGCCTGGGTGGCTTCGAAAAGTTCCTTCCTCGGTGTAACAGTTTCGAGTACGCGCAAATGGGTGAAAGCCTGCGCAAAGGAATCATAGTATCCGGCGCCCACGGCCGCGCCGCGCGCGGCACCCACGGCGCCGTCGGTATCGTAGAGTTCAATGGTGGCGCCGGTGAGATTGGCCAGGGTCTCGCG